>JAVCDK010000017.1 GCA_030765865.1 Candidatus Celaenobacter antarcticus
GCAAGTGCGCTTCCAAGATTGAAAAGTCCGTCCGAGCTGCCGAATTTATATGGTATCATAGCGCCGGTGAGCACTACAGTCTTATTCTTAATGACTTTACCGAGCACCTTTGCAGTTGCAACCATCATATCTGTACCGTGCGTTATGACGATTTTGTCTCCATCTGCACTAATGCAGTTTTCTAGAATGATCTTCCTGTCAGCATCATTCATACTCGAGCTGTCTTCCAGCATAAGAGTTCGAATTTTCAGGTCTAATTTGCAGCGCCCGAGTAGGAGCATTTCGTTGATGTGAGAATCCTGGAAAAAGAGTTCTCCAGTAAGTTCGTTATATTCCTTATCAAAAGTGCCACCCGTTACAATGATACGTATTTTCATATTTTCCTTATATTACATTGGGAACATTTGTTTTCCCATGTCAAAATGTCCTTTATTGAAGCGCTTCATCATTTTCTTCATTTGATCGAATTGCTTGAGAAGCTGGTTCACCCTTTGGAGCGAGGTGCCGCTGCCCCGAGCAATTCTCTGACGCCTGCTCCCGTTTATGATGTCCGGATGCTCGCGTTCTTTTGGTGTCATAGAAAGGATAATTGCTTCGATATGTTTGATCTCGTGTTCGTCGACCTTGATGTTTTTCATAAGTTTTGAATTACTTCCGGGCAACATTTTTAGTATTTCATCCATAGGACCCATACTTTGCATTTTTTTGAGCTGATCCAGAAAATCATCGAGAGTGAAGAGGTTTTTCCTAAGCTTTTGCTCCAGTTTCTCAGCTTCTTCTTTCTCGAAGACCGACTCTGCTTTTTCTATAAGTGAGAGCATATCTCCCATGCCGAGAATGCGCGATGCAATTCTGTCTGGATGGAATAGTTCGAGGTCGCTGAGCTTTTCCCCTACGCTCACGAAACGTATCGGTTTACCTGTGACTGCCCGCACCGAGAGCGCTGCTCCGCCACGCGCATCACCATCGAGTTTTGAGAGGATAATACCGGTGAGATCGAGCCGCTCGTTAAATTCCTTTGCACTGTTCACAGCATCCTGTCCTGTCATTGCATCAGCCACATAGAGTATTTGATCTGGCTTGATAACCTTTGCAAGATCCTCGACCTCTGCCATCATTTTTTCGTCCACATGCAGTCTGCCGGCAGTATCAAAGATAACGAGGTTGCGGAATTCCTTCGCGGCATATTTCAAAGCTCCTTTTGCAATTCTGTTGACCTTTATCGTATCTTCAGTATACACAGGCACATTGATCGATTTACCAAGCGTTTCAAGCTGTTTGATGGCTGCGGGTCTGTACACATCAGCAGCAACGAGGAGTGGTTCGTATCCCTTCTTCTTATATAGGAGGGCAAGCTTACCGCAGGCAGTTGTTTTGCCCGAACCCTGCAAACCAACGATCAATAATTTTGACGTTCTGTTCTTTGGAAGCGGTTTCTCTTCGAGCTCGGATGTCATCAAATGAACGAGCTCTTCATTTACAATCTTTACTATCTGCTGTCCGGGGGTGAGTGATTTCTGGACACGATCTCCGAGCGCCTTTTGCTCGACGCTCTTAATAAAATCCTTAACGATCTTATAGTTTACATCTGCTTCCAGAAGAGCTAAGCGTATTTCTCTTAGTCCGGATTTGATATCTTTTTCCGAGAGTTTTCCCCGGGATTTGAATTTTGAAAGAACAGAATTGAGTTTATCTGTGAGTGATTCAAACATTACGAAGTTCCGCTATTGGTTTTGTATAATCATGGCTATTAAAAATGAAACTCCCTGCCACAAGAATGTTTACACCAGCTTCTTTCACAAGCTTTGCTGTTTCAAAATTTATTCCGCCGTCAATCTCGATCTCGACAGTTCGCGATCCGATGATCTCTTTTGCTTTTCTGATCTTTTCGACAGATTCTTCAATAAATGCCTGTCCTCCAAAACCTGGATGGACAGACATAATAAGCACGTAGTCAACTTCATCTATCACACCGGGAAGTGCATCGAGTGAGGTTTCGGGATTGATTGCAATGCCTGCCTTCACACCGCGTTTTCTGATCTTGCGGAACAAGCTCACATAATTTGCATCGGTTTCAATATGGAAGGACAGATAATTGACACCAGCATTGATGAATTTATCTGCAAAATCTGCCGGATTTGTGATCATGAGATGTGCATCGAGAGGAAGTTTGGTGACGGAACGAACCTGTTTAACGATACTTGGACCAAATGTGAGATTTGGCACAAAATGTCCATCCATAATATCGAGATGAAGCATGTCTGCACCCGCCTTCTCAACTGCCCTGATCTCCTTTTCAAGATGAAGGAAATCCGAAGAAAGTATTGAAGGCGCAATCTTAAGTATCATAATATTGGGAAGTTTATGCGGATATTTTTTTGCTTGAAAGAGAAAAAATAATATTCTTGATTTGATAGGGTGGATCAAGCTGGGAGTTGAGCTGATCCAGGATTTCGGTCTTCTTCAGCACAAGCTCCTGAAGCCAGATATTATTGTCGACCAGTATATAGAGAACATTATTAACAAGTTTGAGGATTCGGGTTTTATTGTCGAGAATATCTCCGACGATCCTTCTCCAGAGAAATGCGGTTTTTATTTCGCGAGAAAATCCCTTATCAGATAAGTTCTGAATGAGATTTTCTATTATCGAGCTAATTTTTACAAAAGATGACATTTACTCGATTTTCTTGGTAAAGACCATGGAAAGCCCTACCCAGGAGAAAATCGCGAGCAGCAGAACCAGATAATAGACGGTACTTAGTGCGCCGTAGCTCAAATCATAACTGGACATTGCAATTGCTGGAAGAAATGCAGCGATGAGTAGCAGAAGATATCCAAGAACGGAAAAGAAGCCGCCGTATTTATTGATGATAAGAACTGCAAAGGCACCGATTGCAACTAATATAGCTGCAAAAACGAAAATAATAAGCAGTGTTATGAAAGGGAATCCAAAATTGCTAAAGACCTGAGCCGGCAATAAGCAGCCGATTGGCACTAAAAGAGCGCCGATAATTTTCTTTGCTATGAGATAAGCTTTTGTGGTAACCGTTCTGCGCTTTGAATGCTTTTTAATAAAGAAACCGATGCCAAAGATCACGATCGCAATGATTATCCAAATAATACTCGTGCGATAAGGATCATCGTTGGCAAACCCGATAGCACCAAAGGCACACAGAATAGCAATCCACATGATTGCTTCTTTGATAATGCTGATAACTTTTCGCATATTTTACTCTTTCTCTTCTTTTTCAACCTTGATTTTCAAGGTTCCTTTTAAATCATCTCTGAGCTCGATGATCACTTCATGGTCACCAAGCTCTTTAATATGTTGTTCCATTTTCACGTTGTGCTTGTCAATAATTAATTCTTTTTCCTTGAGTTTATCCACAATATCATGCTCATTTACAGAGCCATAAAGGTGTCCAGTTTCGTCTGCAAGGCGGGTGAAAAGTATTGATGTTTTTTCAATCTGTTTGATGATCATCTCAGCCAGTTTTAGTTCTTCAGCGAGGCGCTTTTCTTCTTCATCTTTAAATTTTTCGATGAATTTTTTATTTTTATCTGTTGCCTGTATCGCAAAACCTTTTGGGAAAAGGAAATTTCGCGCATAGCCGTCAGCAACTTTCACGATATCGCCGACAGCGCCAAGACTCTCAACATTTTTCTTTAAAATAATTTTCATTATTTATCTCCTCTATGATATGCAAATTTTCGTAATGGTAACCAGTTGTCAAGAAGTCCTGCAACTGTAATAACAAGTAACAATATATAGCTGAATAGTGGAATTATCAGCATGACAATTCCCAGGAATTTACTCCGCTTCATCATTGATTCTACGTAACAATATAGAACTGAATAACCCTGAATAAGAAACAGAAGCCCCACAATAAATAATACATTATAGCTGATAAATCTAAATTTGATTATGAACAAGATCAAACCAAGAGCGACCCCCGATTGAATATAATAGGGGAATTTTATCTTGTTGAAATGCCATTTGAAAGAGCTTCGTTTTGAAAAAATAAGTGCGCCAACGAAGATACCGAACACTATGCTGATCATCCATAATGATGCGTTGCCGTAGATCATAATATTCTTCATTGATTCAAGGGTGGGGTACATTGATTCCATCATTTCTGGTGAAAAAACACTCTCAATACTGCTCATAAATAGCTGATTGCTTTCCTCAGCCATCAGTTTTATATAAGGAAAGAAAAGGAGGTTCTTTAAGCCAATGAAGAGCAATCCGGGAACGAGTGCAATAAGAAAAGCAGTTTCATACTTTTTGTAGCGCTGAAGTGCGGAAGCAAAGACCAAAGGGCATGCACCAACGCTTATCCAGATCTCCAGAGCCTGGAATAAGGGAAGCAGCTTTACAATAACGAGCAGGGCACAGATCGCTGTAAAGATTCCCAGGTATTGGAGAAGAGCAGGAGATTTCGACGTACTCAGAACCTCCTGCCCATCTTCTTTAAAAATCAATTTTGTAACAAAAGGGATGGCAATAAGGAGTGCAAAGAACCTGGAAAAGAGCGCAACAACCGCTATAAGAACGCAGTAGAGGATCATCAGTATCAGATATTCTTAGCCGACATAGGGAAGAAGAGCCATTTGACGAGCTTTCTTGATTTCACGAGCAAGTTTTCTCTGGTGTTTACTGCAGGCACCTGTGATTTTTCTTGGTATGATTTTTCCTGACTCAATGATGTATTTACGTAAGACATCTGTGTTTTTATAATCGATTTCAGTGTCGGGATATTTGCAGAATTTGCAATATCTTTTTCGCATGTTTTTTTTCTGGTATCTCATGTTCTGTTAGATCTCCAATCTTGTTTAGAAGGGTATGTCGTCATCGGATTCCTTGTCTTCCGTAGGGGGCTTTTGTTCTTTGCCACCTTCCTGAACTTCTCTTTCGAGGTTCTGGATCCTATTCGCAACTATCTCTACGGTAGTGCGGGTATTTTCCTCTTTATCCTGCCACGTTCGTGATTGAAGGGTTCCTTCAATAATGACAGGAGAGCCCTTTGAGAGCATCTCGGAAGAGCGTTCTGCGAGACGAGCCCAGGCAACAATACGAAAGAAGCTCGTTTCAGTTTGCCAGTTATTGTCGGAATCACGGTAGACCCTGTCAACCGCGACGCTCATTGAGGCAACGGGTGTTCCAGAACCGGTATAACGAAGTTCGACATCCCGTGTTAATCGTCCAGATACGATAACATTGTTAATTCTCGGCAGATTAAGTTTTTTTGCCATTTTTGGTCTCCTCCCTCCGCCAAATTGCATTTGATAGCAATTTAGAAAGCAAAGGGCTTTTTAATCTTTTTCTTTTTTAATGACGTTAAATCTTATGATATTTTCGTTCAGACGATAGAAATTTTCAAGAGCAGGTATGTTATTTGGTTCGAGAGAGAAATACAGAATTACATAGTAACCTTCGGATTGTTTTGCAATCTCATATGCAAGTCTGCGCAATCCCCAAATGTTCACATTATCAATTTCAGCTTCACGTTCTGTAAGAAAATTTTTAACTGTTTCGATTGTCTGATTTGTTTCTTCTTCAGAAAGAGGTTTGATGACGATCATCGATTCGTAGAATTTTTTCATAGCATTCCTTTCGGTTTTTATTTTCCGCTGAGCGGAAGAGCAATCCGTCATTCCACGGATAAGGAACAGAGTCTGCTAAATGCAGCGCTCATTTTTTCATAATTTTGATATATAAAATATGATGTCAATTCCACTGCTGTAGGAATGATCTCCTGAACGCGTTTATTTTCTTCTTCCAGAAAATTCATAAGCACGAATTCTTCCAGGGGCATTGTAAGCTCGGAAGCTGATTCATGAATTTCGGGGAGAATTCCAACACGCATTCTAGGAAAATTTTCAGATTCCAATAACTCGATCACGGATTTCAACCCATTATGTCCGGCATCCGAACCCCTGCGGCGGATCCTGATCTTTCCCAGCGGAATATGCACATCATCTAATATTATTAAAAGATCACTTTTTTTTATATCGAACTCTTTCATGACAGATGATACTGCCTGTCCGGAAAGATTCATATAGGTGAGAGCTTTAAGAAAAAGCCACTCATCTTTTCGGGCGAGAAGATACTTCTTGAACTTCTTAAATGGAGGAACCTTTAATTTTCTACAAACGGCATCAAGTATCATAAATCCGATATTATGCCGCGTGGATTCATATTCAGGTCCCGGATTTCCAAGCCCGACAATTAATTTCACGTATATTATTCTTGTTTATTCTGCCGATTCTTTCTCAGCACCTTCTGCACCTGTTTCTTCAGCACCTTCAGCAGCTTCTTCGCCCTCAAGCTCTTCTTCTTCCACTTCTTCAACTTCCATCTTAGGAGCCAATATCGAAACCAGCGTTGTATTTGACGGCTGTAGGAATTCTATGTCAGGATATTTTTCCAGAATGTCTTCAATATGAATCGAATCACCAATTTGAAGTTCGGATACATCGATCTCAATAACGTCTGGAAGGTCTTTTGGCATACAGCGGATTTGAAGATCACGAATTCCAGCATCAAGCATGCCGCCCTCTTTGATTCCAGGAGCATCCCCAATGGTTATAACCGGAATTTCGACATCCATGCTTTGCCCCGCAGTAATTTCATGAAAATCGAGATGAACAATTTCTCTTGTGACAGGATCGATCTGCATATCTCGCACGAGGCATCTGTGTTCTTTCTTTCCTATTTGAAGGAAAATAAAGCTTTGATGACCGAGACTTTCTTTATAATAATGATAGAAATCCGCATAGTCAATTTCAAGGGGTACGGATTCCATACCACTTCCATACAAAATTGATGGAATTTTATTTTCGCTGCGCACCATTTTGGCAGCTTTTTTTCCAGTTTCTCTTATTACAGCTTTAATTTTCATATTTTATATAACCTCATCTTCTATTTTGAATAAGACGCTGACCGATTCCTCGTTATGGATTCTCATAATCGCCTGAGAGAGAAGAGATGCAATAGAAAGCTGCTTTATCTTTGAGCTTTTATTTTTCTTTTCACCTAGAGGAATAGAATCAGTAACAACTAATTCATATATATTGGATTTATCAATTCTTTCCACTGCATTGCCGCTCAAAACTGCGTGGGTGCAGGCACAATATACCTTTTTCGCGCCCTCATTTTTAAGCGCGTCAGCCATTTTGATGACAGAATTTCCGGAATCGATAATATCGTCAATGATTATGGTGTTTTTATTTTTCACTTCGCCGACCACGTTCAGAAGCTCCAGCTTACCCTTATTTCCCAAGCGGCGTTTATCACCAATAGCAATAGTCGCATTGAGCCCCTTCCCAAGCATGCGCGCTCTCTGCGTACCGCCCGTATCTGGAGCAACCACCACACAATCTTTAAGATTAAGAGGTTGAAAATAACTTAGAAATATCGGCAGCATAGAAAGGTGGTCCACAGGAATATCAAAGAATCCCTGAATTTGCTCTGCATGGAGATCGAAAGTAACCACTCGGTTCGCACCGGCAACAGAAAGAAGATTTGCTACAAGTTTTGCTGTTATTGGCACGCGGGGTTGATCTTTCTTATCAGAACGGGCATATCCGTAATAAGGTATGACAGCAGTGATCCTCCCCGCAGAAGCTCTGTGTAGAGCATCGATCATGATAAGGAGTTCCATAAGATTATCATTGACCGGCATACAGGTGGGCTGAACGATAAAAACATCCGTGCCCCTGACATTATCCAAAATCTTAACAAAAGTATTATCATTTGAGAATTTGAAAACCTCGGCGCGGCTGAGGGGTAATCCTGCATGTTCAGCGACTTTTTGAGCCAATTCCGGATTAGAATTTCCTGTAAAAATATGAATTTCTGATTTCATAATTTAATTCACTTATTGTTCTATTTTGGTTTCAAATAACCAGTATCGATATTTTCCGAAATACTTTTTTGCGTTCAATAGCTTTTCTCTCGAAGAAAAAATTCCGAAAACTGTTGATCCGCTGCCAGACATTAAGCTTCCCATTGCACCCAATTCAAGAAACCGATCTTTGATATCCTGCAATATTGGGTAATGAGCAAAGACACCCTGTTCCAGCCCGTTGTATAGGTTTTTGCATATCGCTTCAATGTCATTGTTGTTTAGCGCAGTGATCATAGCCGATTTTTTCTTTCCGTGAGGTTCGTTTATGACAGACCATGAGTAGGCATTCCTGCTGGAGATCTCAATCCCAGAATTTACAAGGAGTATATTCTCAATATGTGGGGGAGGGAAAGTGCCCTTAATAATCTCACCCCTTCCGCCGACAAGGGCAGTTTTATTATCCAAAAAGAAACTGATATCGCTCCCAAAAAGCGCGACTGTTCTGTGTAAATCAGCTAATGACAGATTGAGCTTCCATAATGAATTCAGGACCAGGATTGTGACAGCAGCGTTTGAACTGCCTCCGCCTAATCCTGCAGAGAGAGGGATGTTCTTTTTTAATTTTATTTCAACACCATGTTTCACATTATATGTATCTTTTAAAAAACAAGCGATTTTGTAAATGATATTCTCTGATTCTTGAAGTGTGTCAGAGGTGCAATAAATTTTGACCTCAGATTTATATGTCAATCTAAATATCAGATGGTCTGCAAGGGAGATAGGCGCAATAATGGTCTCAACTTCGTGGAAGCCATCATCCCTTTTATGAAGGATATCAAAAAAGAGATTAAGCTTTGCGCGAGAGTCTTGTGTGACCTTGACTTTTTCTCTTTTTCTTTTTTGCACCTTTTTCGTCGTCTGTGTAGTAATAATAGTAGTAGTAATAGTAATATTTATATCCGCTATAATATTTTTTTACTTCGATCCCGTTTACCACGACACCAGCAACTTTAACATCAATATTTTTAAGAAGGCTCTTTGCCTGCTCAATTATCTCCCGCTCTGTAGAATTAACTCGAATAACGAGCACAAGGTGATCAACTTTTTTGGCTATAATCAACGCATCTGTGACAGCAATAATGGGTGGCGAGTCCACAATAATGTAATCATATTCTTCTCGCAATTTTGCAAAGAGGTCATCCATTTTTTTTGAGGAAAGCAGCTCAGAGGGATTTGGGGGCACATGACCTGCGGTAATAATATCGAGATTCTCCATACCGGAAGGTTTAATGATATCGTGTATGTCAACATCCTCAGTTGTCAAAAATCGGGAGAGTCCATTTTCTCTAGAAACAAAAAAAAGATTATGGACCATTGGACGGCGCATATCACAGTCAACAATTACAGTTTTTGACCGCATTTGAGAAAGTGTGATGGCCAGGTTACTGCTAGATGTGGATTTACCTTCCTTAGGTCCAGAACTCGTAACGAGATATATTCTTCCCTCACCAGATATTTTTGGTGGAAGAGAGACAGTATTAGTTCTGAAAGTTCTGTAAGCTTCGGCGATCGGCGATTTGGGGCTGTATTGTGGAACAAGTCGTGCAGACATTTGCCTCTTTTTAATGGCAAGAGCCTGTAATTTTTCCTTATCCTTTTCTTTGCCTATCTGATCTTCAATATCAGCAAGTTGTTTTTCGTCGAGTGGGATGTCGGGAATCGTCCCAAGAATAGGTAATTTAACATATCGATCAACATCTGAAAGATTATTTATCTTAGTATTCATTGACTCAAGCAGGAAGGCAGCTCCTATACCAAGTCCCAGCCCGAGTAGAAGCCCAATAAGAATATTCATCTTTACCTTAGGAGAGACAGGGGATTTAGGAACGCTAGCCCGATTTATTATCCTTATATTGCTTAATTTGCCTTCTTCGGAAATTTTTGCTTCCTCGTAGCGCGTTACAAGCATACTATAAATTTGTTCATTGATAGCTTTGGATCTTTCCAGTCTTGCAAGCTCCAATTCTGCATCTGGGAGGCCGGACATTCTCATAGAATATTCTTCTACAACAGTTTCAAGAGCACTAACTTTTGCGTTAGCGGTTTGATATTCGACTTCTGTTGCAATAATCTCTGTAAAAAGTTCCTGTCTTCTATCAAGAGGATTGAAAGAATATTTGTCCACCTCAAGTATTTTGTCTATTTCGGTTTTCATCTGGCGCTTGATATTGTCGATTTCGTTCCGAAGAGAAACGAGCTGAGGATGATTTTTCGTATATCCTTTTTTTGTCAGGAATATTGCAAGCTGGCTTTCGCTCTCAATGAGTTTTTGACGCAATTGTTCTGAAACAGGGGAGGATATAGCGGTCATTTCTTCGCCGAGAGCTTCATCAATCTTGATGAGTTCGCCTTTAAGGTATGTAAGTTTTTTATCAACGATCTGCAACTCTGTTTGTGCGGAACTTAATTGCGCTTCAAACTCAACCATATTAGTGATCATCTCTTTTGTCTCTTCTGAAAGTGCGAACACTTCGTTTGCGATCTTATATGCCCGAAGATCTTCTTCAGAGATCGCTAATTTCTTAGATGTTACATCCAGCTGTTTTTCCAAGAATTCACGTACACTTGTTATTTCTGCCCGGGCGTATTTCAGGCTTTCATCCTGATAGCTGTCCATAACTGCATTTACTGCTGTTTGAGCTTCAGTTGGATTTGTAGATTTAAAAGCGACATCAACGATATCCACTTCTCGTTCTGCAGACACTTCTATTTCTTCTGCTAATATCCCCGAGGGATTATCAGATGAAAGGATTGGAAAATTTTCGGCTACAGGATTTCTTTTGAGCTTTTCAACAGCGCTTTCCATAACAGAAGGACTTTTTATCACTTCTATCTGGTTGTTGAGATCATTACGACCAAAGCCGCCGGTGCTGAAAAATAGATCAGTCTGTTTATTGAGTTCCAGCAGGATCTTTCCATTGCTTTCATAAATGCGAGGTGCACGGGCCGTATAATATATTGTGGCTACCATTACTACTACAAAAATGATAGCAATTAGTTTTATATGCCGAATGATTATTCTATAATAATCTCTTAGTTTGATTTCTTGTTCTTGTTCAGGAAATTGTTCCATATATATATCTCTATTTATTTACTTTGAATTGTTAAATACAGGTTATAAATACTGAGGACGGTCGCAAATTTAGCAATGAAGTCTGCGACCCGTTCCATACCATAAAAAACTGTTCCAGACACAACAACCGTATCGCCTGGTTTAAGCACTGGTATTATGCCAAAATCACCCGTATCAAGATATTTTTTTATATTAACCCAAATTACTTCACCCTGTTCCGCTTCTTCACTGGGTCGAACAATTCTGATTTTTGACAATTTTGCGTCTTCAGTAGGTCCACCTGCTAAGGATAAAAGAGTCAATAGGTCAGTATCGTCAGGGAGTAGATAGAAACCGGGTTTTCGAACTTGCCCCCAGATTTGGGTGTAAATTCTTAATTGGTCTTCATCCCCCATCGTGCCGGAGTATGAATAGGCAGAGCTTCCTGTAGATGGAGTAATCGAAGGACTATCCTGTGCAAAACAGGCAGTACTAAGGGCTATAATACTAATTATTATTACAAAAAGGTGTTTCATCTGAACTCCTTTTACTAGTGTGGATGTAAATTTTCAATTGATAATTTTCCGTCAATTTATTTATCGAGTAAAATTGATAATGCGCTCTTCCGATTCCGAGCCGATAGCTTGTCCTATTATAAAGAAAGCGTCAATCCTCCAGATGTAACTGTAACCAGGAATGGGAACAAAGTCAATTTCGGAGATATTAAGACTCGTTTCATGGGTATCTTCAGAATATACATAATTATGTGATGTGTCGAAGAAAAGAATTCTATAAGTGTAGCTGCCAGCACTCCAGGAAAAATCTATTGAATCATTCACAGAAAAAGTGCTGTTATTAGCAGGCGACTGTAAGCCGGGCACTTGTATTAGCCGGTAGGATACGGTGTCAGAATTAGTTGAGTTTCCTGCTTCATCAAAAGGAATGATGAAGTAAGACCATGTTTTCTGAATGTTTGGCTCCTCATATCCAATAAATTTATCATAATAGGTTGAGGAATCCGGAATAAAGGGAATCTCTTCGACAAAGGTCGTATCCTCATTCACATACTCATTAAACCGCCATATCTCAATATGATGAATATCACCATCCTTTTGTAGCGGAGTGTCGTCCCACTGGATCTTCATCCAATTATAATTGAGACTTCCTGCAGAATATGCATCGATGCCGTTGTTTCTGTCCGTATATACGCATCCCGGGTCGCCAGGATCGCATTTATGAGGCGTCATTGTTACCTTTGAAGGAGGAATGATATCATCATTCTCTGCTTTGTCATAACTGCAAGCATAGGATATGACGACAATTAATAGTAAGAGGAATATATATAACCATTTCATACTTTTCTTTTATTGTGCGTAATGATTTACTGTCAATTTTTTTGAATAGTATCGAAGATATATCTCAAAATGAAAAAATGTTGACGAAAATTACTGTACTTCGCAAACCAACATACACATAAATTGTTTTTTAGGAGCATCTATGGAATATCCATTTAGAGAAATCGAAGCAAGGTGGCAAAAGATTTGGGAAGATAATCGCACCTTTTATGTTGATATGGACGATCCCAGGGAGAAATTTTATCTATTATCAATGTTTCCATATCCTTCCGGCGTACTTCATATGGGACATGTGTCCAACTATTCAATTGCCGATGCCATAGCACGTTATAAAATCATGAATGGATACAAAGTACTCCAGCCAATGGGCTATGACAGTTTTGGAATGCCGGCAGAGAATTTCGCGATCGAGCATAATTCACATCCGGAAATAACCACCCACGAAAATATCGATAAAATGCGAGCGCAGTTCAAAATGGTTGGCTTTGGCTATGATTGGGATCGAGAAGTGATCACCTGCGATGCCGATTATTATAGATGGAATCAGTGGTTTTTCCTGAAAATGTACGAGATGGGACTTGTCTATAAGAAGGCCTCATATGTGAACTGGTGCCCAAGCTGCCAGACAGTACTTGCAAACGAACAGGCAGAAGGTGGAATCTGCTGGCGATGCGATTCTAAAGTAGAACAGAAAGAGATAGAGCAATGGTTTATAAAGATCACGGATTATGCAGAAGAGCTTCTTGACCACTCAAAACTGAAAAACTGGCAACAGCGAGTCATAACCATGCAGAAGAACTGGATTGGAAAAAGCCACGGTACGCAGATTATATTCAAGGTGGATGAAACAGATATTGAAATTCCGGTTTTTACTACACGTCCAGACACGATATTTGGATGCACCTATATGGTTCTGGCTGCAGAACATCCTCTTATTGAAACCTTCTTAATTGATAATTCTCGCGAAGATGGAATCAAGGGGTTTATCAAAAAGATAATAAACGAGGACAAAATTGAACGTACTGCTGAAGATACAGAAAAAATTGGAATGTTCTCCGGGAAATATGCAATCAATCCCGTTAATGGCGAGAAGATTCCTATCTGGATCGCGAACTATGTGGTTATGGATTATGGAACCGGCGCAGTGATGTGTGTACCGGCGCACGACCAGCGGGATTTTGAATTCGCTAATAAATATGAACTGCTGATTCGCATTGTGATCCAGAATCCTGAAAAAACGCTCGAACTGAAATTTATGAAAGAGGCGTATATTGATGATGGAATCCTTGTGAACTCCAGTCCATTTGGTGATATGAATAACCGCAAAGCAATTGAGAAGATAACAGGATGGATGGAAGAGAATGGTTACGGATACAAAACAGTAAATTATCGCCTGAGAGATTGGGGAATTTCCCGTCAGCGTTACTGGGGAACCCCAATTCCAATTATCTACTGTGATGAGTGCGGTGCAGTTCCGGTTTCTGAGGATGACCTTCCTGTGCGGCTTCCGAAAAATGTTGTTGTTGGAAAAACACACAATAATCCGCTCCTGTCCGTGCCCGAATTTCTGAACACGACATGCCCGAAATGCGGAGGTCCGGCAAAAAGAGAAACAGACACCATGGATACTTTCTTTGACTCATCCTGGTATTATGCCCGTTTCTGTGATGCGAATAACAACAATGTTCCTTTTAAGAAAGAAAATGCGAACTACTGGCTGCCCGTCGATCAATACATCGGCGGTATTGAACATGCCTGTATGCATCTTCTGTATGCGCGGTTTTTCCATAAATTCATGCGAGATATTGGACTGGTCACAACCGACGAACCCTTCACAAACCTGCTGACTCAGGGCATGGTCACAAAAGACGGAGCGAAGATGTCAAAATCTAAAGGGAACACAGTCGATCCACAAGAATATATCGACAGGTTCGGCTCTGACACACTGCGGGTTTTCATGCTGTTTGCATCTCCGCCGGAAAAGGATGTCGAGTGGAATGATGAGGGCGTGAAAGGCGCATTTCGCTTTTTGAATCGGATATGGATGCTGTTCGCAGAAAAGCAAACCTTCCTGAAAAGTCTCCCGGATAGCTATCGCGAGGATGCTGAGATGCCCACCTATGCAAAAAAACTCTGCTTCAGTACGCATTATACGATCAAAAAAGTGACCGATGATATTCAGGATAGAATGCAATTCAATACCGCAATTGCAGCGATCATGGAGCACCTGAACAATATTTCTGCATTCCCGTGTGATGAAAACAGCGAAAAGTGCGTACAAGCAGTATATTATGAAGCTGTTGCAGCACTGCCAAAATTGCTTCAGCCGTTTGCACCGCATCTTTCTGAGGAAACCTGGTCGATGATCGGAAATCAAACTTCCATACTGGAAACATCATGGATAACTTATAATGATAAATATCTTATTCAAGATCAGGCAACTTATGTGATACAGATAAATGGGAAACTGCGCAGTAAGATCGTTGTCGGATTGGATACGCCAAAGGAAGAAGTCGAAAAGATCGCGCTCGAAGATGAAAAAATTCTGAAATATACTGAAGGAAAAAAGATAATAAAAGTAATCATCATTCCTAAGAAATTAGTGAATATTGTTGTAAAATAACAGATTGATATTAAAAAAGAAATCGCTCGGACAACATTTTCTCATCGATGAAAATATTGCACGCAAAATTGTCCAAACTGCCGATGTTGATCAAAATGATATTGTTTGGGAGATCGGACCGGGCAGCGGAGTTCTAACTAAAATTCTTATTGAAAAATGTAAACGATTATATGCTTTTGAAATCGATAATGAGTGGTTTGGCTTTCTTCAATCACACTACAAAAAGACCGGGATTACTCTAATCAATGCAGATATCCTCCACGTTGATTTTCATGAATATTTTAAGGGTGAAAAAGTAAAGATCGTTGCCAATCTGCCCTATCAGATCACTTCACCTGTACTGTTTAAAATTTTCGATAATCGAGAAATTTTCTCAAGTATTACGATCATGATCCAGG
The DNA here is from genome assembly GCA_030765865.1 of Candidatus Celaenobacter antarcticus. Classification (GTDB taxonomy): domain Bacteria; phylum Cloacimonadota; class Cloacimonadia; order JGIOTU-2; family JGIOTU-2; genus Celaenobacter; species Celaenobacter antarcticus. The sequence goes on from JAVCDK010000017.1 coordinate 15,339, forward strand.
ACGAGGTTGCCGATCGCCTTTGTGCTTCATCTGGAAATAAAGAATATGGAAAACTCAGCATCAAACTGCAGCTCTATTTCGCTATACATAAGAAGTTTATTGTCCTCCCACATGTGTTTCGACCTCAGCCGAAAGTGCGCTCTGCAGTAGTCCAACTTTTCCCGAGACAAGATGTCCCTGAAATTCTAAATCAAAAACAATTATGGAGTCTCATCAATGCTGTTTTTAACCATAGAAGAAAAATGCTGCGCGTGACATTAAAATCATTTCTGCCAGAGAAAGAATATGAAATTTTATCAAAATTATCTATAGACCTCACGCGGAGACCCGAAGAATTATCAATTTGGGAATTCGTTGAGCTTTCAAATACAATACAAACAATGAAAAAAGGAGATTAACATGAAAACATTTTGGAAAATAATACTATGGATATTTGCGGTGATCGGCATGTTGATGATACTGCTTATCATTATTCTTGCCAACGCTTTGCCATCTAAGCCGAAGGTGAAGATACATGATAATACCTATCTTGAGCTTTCACTTGGTGGGTTACATTATGATTATAATGAATACGAAGATATTTTTTTCATGCAGGAAGCACCGTCAATCGGGGACATGTGCCGAAAAATAGATGCTGCAATGCAGGACTCACGGATAAAGGGCATTATCATAAAACCCGAAATGTATATGGGCGGATGGGCGCTTACCAAAGAGCTTCATGATAAACTCATCGAATTCAGGGAAAGTGGAAAAGACCTTTTTGCTTACATAGATTTCACATGTGACAAAGGATATTATCTCGCATCGACTGCCGAAAAGATTTACTTCAATCCGAGTTCAACGGCTGGCATCGTGCTTAGCGGGATCGGTCTGGAATTAAATTATTATGAAGGATTGCTGGATAAGATCGGGGTGGAGATGACGGTTCTCCATGAAGGAAAATTCAAAGGGACCGGGGAGATGTATGATAGAAAAACGATGTCACCGGAATTAGAAGAGGATCTCACCAATATCGTTGATGGACTTTACGATGTGTATGTTGCCGACCTGCAGGCGAGTAGAGATTTAAGCAATGAAGATATTGTTGCAATTTTTGATGAACGAGACGAATATTTTCTTTCCGGAAACCAGGCGCTTGAAATGGGGCTGGTCGATCATCTTGGCAATGAGCAGGAATTCGAGGCACTGGTCGTGAAGGATGATCCGGTTCTGAAATTCAGTCTTTATGAACCACACAAGAAAAAATTCGCGTATAATAAAATTGCTGTGGTCTATGCACAGGGCGGGATTACATTCACTGAAGCTGGATTTCCCAATAGAAATTATAGAAAGATCACTAAAGAAAAGACGATCAAGCTTCTTAACCGCATCGAAAAGATGAATTCGGTGAAGGGACTCGTACTTCGCGTTAATAGCGGCGGTGGAAGCGCACTGGTTTCCGACATCATTCTCGATAAGCTGGAAAAGCTTAATGAAAAAATACCAGTCGTAATTTCGATGGGAAACTATGCTGCGTCAGGCGGATACTGGATTTCCTCACTTGCAGATTATATTTTTGCACAGCCCACTACCATCACGGGTTCCATCGGTGTGGTCAGCATGATCCCGAATTGGCAGCAGCTCCGCGAGTGGGCGGAAGTGAATACGTTCCAGATACAGCGCGGGAAATATACAAACTTCTTTTCTCTGAACTTTGCGCCCTCGGCACAGGACATTTCAGCATTGCAGAAAGATATGCATGAAATCTATATCGAGTTCAAAGACCTCGTTGCAAGTGGAAGGCATTTGCCGCTCACTGACGTTGAAGAGATTGCGCAGGGCAAGATATGGACAGGCGTGCAGGCGGTAGAGAATGGGCTTGTTGATGAGCTAGGTGGAATGGACGATGCAATCATAAAAGCTGCCGAATTGGCTGAGCTTGAAGATTATTCTGTGCTTGTTATGCCGGAAAAGAAAACCCTTATGGACATTATCATGAGTGGAGATATTTCTATTTCTGCTGAGACATTATTAAAAATTTATGGAAGAATAAATAGCAATCCTCTCACAGATAATATTACCCAGACACTGGAGCTGATAAAGGAAGTTCAGGGCGAGCCAATGCAGTTACGGCTGCCATATAATTTAGAGATCAAATAAATACGAATCTGGCATCATAAAATAGCACACGGATTTTCACGGATGAACACGGATCAAGAATTAAAACTAAATTTAAAATTTCCAATTATTACATTCCCAATCCTTGCGAAGGTTTAACAACCATTCGCAAGGTTTAAATTTCTTTTTTTTGTGTATTTTCGTGACTTTCGTGGGTGATTGCTTTTTTGTAGAGTAAACTCAATAAATAAAAAAGGGGGCATTTCGTTCCCCTTCATTTTATCTCAATAAGAGTATCTTTCGTGAATCTATGAATGTATTATTACGTAATATATTACAAAGATATATCCCATTTGCAGCAATACTGCCGAACCTATCGCGTCCTGACCATTCAAAGTTGTATGTCCCACCCACAACCTGTTCACAATCAAGTTCCGCAACAGTTTGTCCTTTGATGTTTGTAACGATGCATCGAAGCCCCTGCACGGATTTTCCTGTATGGAAAGAAATTTTTACTGTTGTTTGAAATGGGTTGGGAGAAATTACAAAGGATTGAGGTGAGAATTGAGGTTCTTCATCAGCACTTGTTATATACACGATATTTGACTGTACCTCATACTCGCCATCGCTGAAAAATGCCTGAGCGTGGGAAGTGATCAGGGGTGCAGGAATGGTCAGCGAAAAAAGGCTGCCGGTTTCATAAGAGTGATTCTGAGGAATTAACTCAAATTCGGAATCATAACTCTGGTCGATAATAAGACCATGCGTTAGTGGCAGGTTGTTGTCCGGGTCTGTATAGGTGATGAAAAAAGTGATCGAGTCATTATTAGAGCTAAAGGCGAGATCGGAAAGCTGTGGTGGAACATTTGCGCCGATAATTTTTTCTTCATGAGTTGGATAAAACAGCACAGGTGGAGTTGAGTCATTTATCGTGAAAAGCGGATTCAGATTTATCGTGGCAGTAAACGCATCCAAAGCAAGACATACATAACTATTAGGCCAGGGACCGAATTGAGGGTCGGAAGTGAGGTCATCGATATTGCACGCTAAATAAAGTTTGCCGTTTGAAACCTGCGATTGAATATCACCGATCCGCGAATATGAAGAGTCGGTAATATCACCTTTGTATAAGCCGGTCTGTACTCCGGGAAATCCGGTAAAAGATGGTATTGCTGCATAGACAAACGCATATCCGATTGAGTCAACAGTTTCCGGATTGATAAGTCCAACGAGATACACATACCACGGTGGCAGAAAGGAGAAGGTTTCATAGAGTGGCCACCGGGTGTCGTTATTATTAAGCGTAAAATAGAATTTATCATCAGAGTAGGAGCCCCAGAATTCTGTCAGGTCAAGAAAGGAGCTTCCGACCTGGTCACCCGTTGCTTCCTGACATAATTCAATCATATAATTATCCGGTGACGGGAAGAGTTCGAGCGAGTTCTCGGGTGTCATAGAAAGATACACATTCAGAAATAAAGTGTCCAACCACGCAGAAATATTTGATTGCAAACCGTAATGGAAGAAGCCCGAGCCCGGGAGTGTCAGCGTGTCGGAAAGAGTGTTCATATACCCGGGAAGAAAGAGGGGCTGCATGTCTTCATAGGACCAGTTCTGCTGGTCGTCCATCGAATAGAAGAGCATGGTTGCGCAGGAATCGACCGAGATGGAGTCTATATCCACATTGACGACAATGTCATCATTCGGAGCCAGCGCAGAGGTACAGAAGTTTTCCCACAAGCGGATATTCTGAGCGATGAGTAAAAGAGGGAAAGAGAAAAGCAATAATACAAAAATAATTTTTTTCATACGACACTTTACTTAAGTTTTATTAATTTATTTATGAAAGTATCGCTCTTTGTGTCAAGCTTATAGAAATACACTCCGCTTTTGACGTCCTTTCCGCTTTCATCCTTTCCATCCCAAACAGCTTTATGCGTTCCCAAACGGGGGTTTGGGAACGAGGTAATGGTTTTAATAAGTTGTCCTTTAATGTTATAAATTTTTATCTCTGGGTTCTCTGCCTGCCGCGGCGTATCGGAGAGAAGCCGGGTTGTTATGTTGAAAGAAATTGTGACTGATGTCGAGAAAGGGTTTGGGAAACATGTGATAGTGACTTGGTTTGGTTCTGCCGGCTCCGGCTCGACATCGACGCCCTGCCATTCGTAGCACCCCATGTCTATGATGTCATCATAAATCCTCGGATCCCCATTCAGATCGACATTGGGAATGTGAAGACCGGTTGTGTCCGGGATACCTGCATTAATGCAAGGAGAGTTTGAACTTAGCTGAAAATTATCTTCATTCGGATTGATAAAAAGCGGATCGGTATTGATATTTCCTTCTCCGGTCCACCCTCCCTCAATGTCTGAATATATAACAGTTGCAATGGATACGGTATCTCCCAATAAAATATCATGCCCATCATTCCAGAGAATACAATTTACGACATTAGCATCGGCTTGTCGGAGAAAGATACCCCCAGCATCAACGTTAGAATAATTATTCTTACTTATTGTTACATTTACCAAATTTGCACTCGCAAAGGCACAATAGATACCATTACTGAACTGATCGGATCTATTTCTGTATATGAGTACATTTTTCAGATCAATATATGAGTCCATAAAACATTCGATTCCGCCGCCATGATAGCCAACATTCCCACTGATGACAACATCCTTCAATTCAGATATTGAGTTAAAACTGCAGTCGATTCCACCTCCTCCAGAAGTCGATGTGTTATTTGCTATAGTAAGATCACTACATATCAGCCGGGAATCATTAGAACAATAAACTCCTCCACCTTCTCCTGTAGTAGTATTACTCTCGATTGTAAGATTTTTACAAACCATCCTGGAATCCTCATAGCAGGATAAACCACCCCCATATTTTGAAGTGTTGTTGCAAATAAGCCCATTTATGACCGAAACATTTGAATAATCATCACATGCGATTCCCCCGCCCCTTCCGTATTGACAAATATTATCATCACAAGTAACATCACGTATGTCCACATCCGAATCCCAGCATAGCACTCCACCACCCAGGGCATCGGCGTAATTGTTTCTGAAAATTACCCGGTCAATATCCATGGTGGAATGTGAACAATAAATCCCACCGCCAAACATGTTGTTCCCATTCATAATGGTCATATCGGTAACGACAACATTACTGTCACTCAAACAGAATAAAGGAGCCCTTGCATCCTCTCCGTCTAACACTGTTACGTCCTTATCTTCTCCGATCATGGACACATAGCTCTTGCAGTTCAATGGAAATTTCTCGCCGGTTTCCGAGGAGGAATACAATCCGTCTGCACAATGGATTGTATGGGGGGTTGATTCGCTGGCATGGATTTTTATTAGGGCATACGCGATAGTTTGTAACGGATCGTTTGTCGTTAAGCCGCTGTTATTATCCGAACCATCGGGATCGACATAAAGGTCATGATCGACCGGCTCGATTTTTCCACAATTGATATCGAACGTGAACAAATCGAGAGGATAGACAAAATAATCATTGGGCTGCAATACGGTAAATGTATCTACAATCACATCCGTTACCGGGCAATTACCATTGAAGTACAGATCATTTACCTTCCCGCCGTAGTTAAGAAAGATGCTGCATAAGTTCTCATCATTGAAAAGAACCGTGCCGTTATCACAAGCAATACCACCGCAATACTTACCATGGTTATTGGAAATGGTGACATCAGACAGTGTGGGGCTGCAAGCGTAAATATAAATCGCACCACCGTTTCCCGCATAATTTTCATGCATATTTATATTGCAAAGATTAACAATCGATTCTTTGCAACGTATAGCACCCCCATACGATGCATTATTGTTATCGAAACTAGCGTTTGTTATGCTCAATAAGGAATCCTCAATTGAACAAATGCCGCCTCCACTGTTTAATCTTATAATAGCATCATGAAGAGTGATATTGGAACGAGAGGAATAAATTCCACTTCCACTATTTAAACTTATTGTAGCATCAAGTATGGAAAGACTGGAATAGGATGAACAAATTCCACCACCATAGCTTGCACTATTATCATGGATATTCACATTACTCAAAGTTGTGTTGGAACGTTCACAAAACAGAGCACCACCATAACCTTCTTCTGCACTATTATAACTTATCGTAGCATCTGTTATTTTTAATGTAGAAAGACCGCAGTAAATCCCTCCCGCCATAGAAATTCGGCTTTCTTTATCTGAAATTTCTTGTAAGGACAGGTAATCATTATTTCGATCATGTGCGGGAATGAAACCGCTCTCCTCTTTCATGTCATCAATCTGTGAATAACTCTGTATAAAATTATTGTTTCCTTTCAGATTTTTTTTCTTATCATGAAATACATCATTTTCATCGGGAGATATGCCATTTTCCGTTATCGTCATATTCGCTAAATCAAGGATCGAACTATAGCAATCGATTCCACTTCCTATAGAGGATTTACCGTTTTTGATAGTCATATTTTCTAAGGTAACAACCGTATCATATTGGCAATATATAACGCCATACTTTCCTTCTCCATCCAGGATAGTAAGGGCTTCATCTTCTCCGGATATGGAGACGTAACTCTTGCAGTTTAAGGGAAACGCTTCTTCATTCATCGAAGATGAGTATGTCCCGTTGGTACAATGGATAGTATAAGGTTCAATTATATTTGGAGCAATCTTTACTAAGGCATAAGAAAGAGTTCTGAGAGGATCGCCCGATGTCAATCCGCTATTATTATTCGAGCCGTAAGGGCTCACATAAAGGTCTTGCTCTACCGGCTCTATCTTTCCATTAAGAATGTCAAAAGTGAAATTATTGATGGGAGAAGCAAAATGATCATCAGGGGATGCGACGGTAAAGGTATCCAAAATTATATCTATATCCGAACAATCGTTTGCATGGAGATCATTTCCGATACCTGCATAATTCAGGAAGAGACTGCATCGATTTTCGGGATCAAATACAGGATAGGAATTAACCAGATATATCCCTCCACCTCCCCTGTGAGCAACATTGTTACATATATTTACTCCTCTTAAGAGCGGATTGGAATCTTCACAGTAAATCCCCCCACCATATACAGCAGCGCTGTTTTTTGTCAGCACGGTATTCTTCACAAGGACATTTGAGGAATTAATAAAGGAGATTGCGCCGCCATAGTCGTCTGAATTCCCATACTCACATTCACAATGTACGATCTTAGAACTATCCTGTCTGTTTGAGTTTGTGTTATCGAATTTTAAACCGTTCCATCCTGTTATTGTATCCTGTGCGGTGAAGAGGATCGAGTCATCCTCAGTGCCTGTTGCACGCAATGTTCCGTAAATATCACACTGATAATGACCTGAGAAAAGAATCTGAACCCCTGGTTCGATACGTAGAGAATCTCCCTGTTGTATATTGATATCTCCGTCAATAATGTAGGGGCTGAAATTCGTTATCCATACGCCGCTTACATCACCGCCGGGTATGTGAAACCCTGAACCATAAGCATTTATATAGTCTATCTTTGTCTCTGTATCGATACCATTATTTTCAGTAATGACTCTTAATGAAACCGTGTATATTCCTAGATTGTCATAGATATGAACCGGATTCTGTTCCTCAGAAAAAGTGCTGTCGCCAAAATTCCAGTACCAGCTTGCAATATCACTGTTCCCTGGATAAGAAGTGTCTGTGAAATGAACAGTTAAAGGAGCATTTCCTGCTGTAACATCTGCACAGAAATCAGCAGTAGGAGGAATAACATCACTCTGATGAAAATAATATGAACCCATATCGATAATCGTACCGTCGGGATCCGGGACTGAAGCTGGATTTCCTGCATCTATACAGGGAGAATATTCCGTGAGATGAAAATCACCATAAGTCGGATCTTCAAAAAGCGGGTCTTCATCGATATTACCTTCACCCGTCCATCCATCCGTAATATCCGAATAGGTTACTGTTACTGTGCTGCCGTATATCAAATAGAATTCTTCAGTCGCATTATTCCATAGAATGCAGTTCAATAGAACTGGACTGGAATTATTGCAACAGCCAATTCCTCCACCGTGATTAGCAGTATTCTCACTGATAGTCACATTAGATAAGTTGGGGCGGGAAGTATCATTGCAGTAAATTCCTCCACCACCGTTGGCAGTATTTCCATAAATAGTTACATTGGCTAAGATTGGACTGGAAGTTTGACAACAAATACCTCCACCATAGTATGTTTTATTATTGTTAATAATAACGCTATCTAAAAAAGGACTGGAATGATAAAAATAAATGCCACCACCCGCATTGAGATAAGTAGAATCAGTTGAATTTTCATTGATAATTACATCCTGCAAAATTGGATTGGAATAATCACAGTAAATACCCCCTCCATTACGTGCTGCATAATTTCTACTTATAGTAACATTTCCTAAATATGGATAGGATTCTTCTAAATGAATTCCACCACCATCATAAAGAGCCACAGTATTTTCACTGACTGTTACATTGCTTAAAATTGGACTTGATTGATAACAGTAAATGCCCCCACCACGCTTTTCTGCATAATTCCTATTTATGAAAACATTGCACATAATTGGACTGGATTCATTGCAACAAATCCCTCCACCTGTTCCATAATCATCTGCTCTATTGTTTCTAATTAAGCAATTCTTCATCAAAATATCAGAAGAATTAATACAATAAATTGCCCCACCATGATTATCTGGATAATTACCCGAAGCCTTCCCATATTCAAGTTTACAATAAACAATTTTCGAACTATCCTGTGCGCTCACTTCCGTATCTATAAACCTTAATCCGTGCCATCCCCCAGCAGTTGTGTCAGGATTTGAGAATCCAGTTGTATCATCAACAGTAAAAGTAATCGTATCTGATGCGGTTCCTACTGCCAATAGTCTTCCGTAAATCTTAAATTTATGATGTCCAGAGAAAATTATCTGGACGCCTGGTTCAATTCTCAATGTATTATCAACTGGAATATAGATTTCTCCATCGATAATATACGGACTGCCATCAATGCTCCAGATACCAATTACATTTCCTCCGTGAATATGAGTATCAGCAAAAGAGTGCGAGTTTAAGAAAATAATATTTATGAAAAGAAATATTATTCCTTTAACGAGTTTATTTGTATAAAAAAATTTTTCCATTTTTCCTCTTATTAATCGGTATTATACATGTGGTTATGATGCTCTTTGTGTTTTACAAAAATTTCATAACATAAAAAACTTAGGAGGGAGCAAGAAAATTACTCCCCCCCTGCTTTTTTCTATCTCAGGATGCTGATCTTCCTAGCTGTTTTTTCATGACCATGACAGATCTGTATGAGATATAAACCGGTGGAAACATCTCTATTATATGTATCGGTTCCATCCCATACCAGTTTATGGTTACCTTTTCCTAAGGGTTCATCAAGTAAAGTCTTAACTACTTGACCTCTTATATTGTATATTATAACAGACGTATTAACATACTCATTATCCTTTATAGTAAAGGAAATAGTGGGATTATTAAAGCCAATAACATTCATATTGAAAATACCAAATAACATCGGATTTTCTGCACCACCACCACTATTTTGACCATACAATATACTCCGAGTTGATGATTCTTCACAAACCTGATTAGCCCAACCTGCATTATAATTAGGATTTGCAGGTGTTTGTTGCAACATGATTATGTATTTCGCTGTTCCTTCAATAGCAAACATGCCACCTGGTTCAGGGTCTGGATTTGGAGACTCTAAGGTTAGATCTTCATAAGTAGAATCTGTTGGAGAAATTGTTGCGATTACGTTCCAATCTTCAATAGGATTCCCTGTGGGATCGTATTTCCTTCTTTTTATTACAGTCTCAAAATAATTTTGTAATCCATTGTCATAAAAGAAATCACTATATCTGGAGGACCATTGCAACTTTGGATGGCAGTTTATAGATGAGAAAATAGTAAACTCTTGTGAGGTTAGATTTGCATAATTGGGGGCATATTCAAAGTTGAACATTCGACCTCCGAAATGTGCTTCATGTCCCTGATAATCGCTCATTTCAAAATCACCTAAATACGCTACGGTGTTTGAACAATTTTGGAAAAAAGGATGTGGGTTGTAGTAGGGATGATAAGTTTCCTGAAAATAGATATGTTCAGTTGGATTATCAGTATTCAATTGAGGGGAAATTTCAACAACATCGTTAATTGTTCCCTGGAAATCAAATTGAAAATTGGGATGAAATTCATAAAAATTAAAATCTTCATCATCAGACCAGACATATCCGGTAAAATCGAAATATGAACCACTCCCGCCACTCATTAACGGATTAAAGGTAAGGTTATCTTTTATGTCATCAAAATATGGATTAAATGGCAGAGATACCATAAATTCACGCTCGTAAATAAATTTGTGTGTAGCGGTGATAGTGGGATTAATTATATTTAAATCACAACAACCATAAGAAGCGTAGAGAGTATAATTCTCACCTTCTTCTAAATCAACATAAACCCAATATGACCAATTACCATTCATCCAATCTTCTAGAGTTTCGGAAAAAGTTCCACCATTATAATAAGGAGTAGAATAGGAGGGTCTTATTCCTTCAATTCCAAAAGAAAAGTGTGAAGTAGAGAACCCAGGTATTATATCTTCGTAAATAAGATCAAAGCTGATTAAATATTTTCCGGTTCCGGGTGCTATAAAACCAACTAAGCCTTCTTCAGAGCCATATCCATAGGATGATGGCAGAGTTAAAGTTGCTGCTAAATCATTTACTTCTTCTCCTGCAAATAATATATTAGTTGTTGCAGTTAAAATTATCACCACACTGATTAAGATTTTTTTCAACATTTTTTGTCTCCTAATTTTTTCTTTACTCCAGTAACGTGTCCTCCTTATATTTTAGAGCAAGAGGTCCATATAAGAAGTAAGTTCCCCCATCTCATATTACGCCTTCAGCTTTAATCATAGAATGAGAAGCCTCAAGAATACCCTGCCTGCTTCGGGAACTTCACAGACAGGGAAGAATTATATGAATTTATTTTTGCATTCGGTATGTTGCGAATTGTAATATTTGCGCTCGAATGTACAACTTCTATTAATTGCTCCATAACTTCCTTCATATGTGGACGTTATGGTATGGGGGGGGGGGAGATTAGAAATTTGAAATTGGAGAATGGAAATAAGTTATAGGCAGTATGTAATTGAGAAAGATTCCATTTAAATCCCAATTCCAATTTCTTAATTTGCTTTTTCATAATAAACAAAACGAAAGTCGATGAAAATTCATTGTCAAATTTATTTTGAGATATAACCTAACCTGAACAAGCCAGAACCAAAAATGAAAATATCAGTCTCGGCGCTCAGATGGATTAATCTATAATAAGACTAATAATTACAAAATCATAATTTCTAATGTCCAATAATACCTTCCCCCGTGTCCTCATAACGAATTCTTGGAGGATCAATCTTTTTTTGTAATTTGATATTTGAAGTTTTGTTAGAAATTAGAAATTTGCAATTAGTCATTTAAATAGCTTTTATAAAAGAGTTTCAATGCATAATAAAAATTTCCTGCCAAAAATAACAAGAATATTATTGATAAGACCCTAATTTATCTTCACCACCTTCCCAACGGCTAAATCGTCACTATCAGTTTTATAAAAATACACGCCGCTTTTTACATCGTTACCGTTCTCATCTTTTCCGTCCCACTTTGCCTCTACCATTCCCAAACAGGGGTTTGGGAACGAGGAAATGGGGAGATTGCGAACAAGCTGACCTTTTATGTTGTATATTTTTATCTCTGCCTGCCGCGGCGTATCCCGATTTATCGGGTGAAGACGGGTGGTTGCATTATGGAATGATATTGTTGTCGAAGTCGAGAAGGGATTGGGAGAACAGGTGAGAACAGTTGCATTTTGTAGGGGCTCTTCGTCGACTGCGACACATTCCCCGAATTCTATCATAAGCTCTGTAAGAAATTCCTGCACGGTTGGCAGTTCCATGAAAAAGAGAGGGAATCCAAGTACGACTGCCCCTTTGTCCTGTTTGCCATCAACCAGACCTACGACTTTTCCTGTATTATTACCTGATTCGGAATTATAGGTATAAAGAGTATTGCCAGTTTCTGCTTCCGGAAATTCTACAATGTAATTCCACTTATCATTCCACGGAGGAAGGATCGTGCCGTTCACATCGATGTATGGGTAGCCATCTTGTCCCAACGCTCCAAGAAAATCAAGATCATTGATAATAATAGCATCTCCAAGTCCGTAATAGGTCTGCAAAAAAGATTTGGGAATGTAATCAGCGGTCTTCCATCCGCAGATGAGCACATGTCCTCCGCTCAAGATCATTGCATTGAGATTTTGGATATTATCTGCTATGAATTTTTCATTCATGTCATCGTCATGCCAGATAATAGTTGAGTAATTTACAAGCACGCTCAAATCCGGCTCTCCTTCATTTGCATAATCGTATTGCGTTATCTGGAAATGTGTGAGCGCATTAGCGTAAAAATTGTCTACAGTGGAATCCGCAGGTGTGGTAGGTCCCCCGGAGCCGTTCTTTGTCTCATCGACCACAAGAATTCCCTGATCCATTGGGAAGTTGAGCGGGGTTGCAGAAAGTATGTTCGAATGCTCGGTTTCTCCCGAGAAATAACCAGCAATGACTCCGTATGAGATCTTATAATAGTATGTTGTTCCATTAACTACATTTGTATCCACGTAACCCAGCTGATCCCCGGGCACATTTGCGATGACTATAAAATCTTCAGCAAGATCTTCACATCTGTATACATTGTACATTCCCTGAGAGATCACGTCGGGGAACTCTTCCCACACAAGAGAAACCATACTGTTTCCTGCGAGAGCAGAGGTAAGTTCAGGAACGATATACGTACTTCCCCTGTCCAGTATCCATGAATCAGGGTCGAATTCAATGTCCAGAATATCATCACCAATTGTATATTCCGCATAAGTGAATTCCGGCTCTGTTTCCATGAGGATCGTTTCAGTTCCAGACGAAGTGGTCACTCCGAATGGGATAGTCATATAAAATTGGCTGGCAGTCGGGGAAGTTGACCTGCTTATCATAAGAAGGTCAGGATCGCGAGAGGAACCGGCACTTTTTAAATAGGCATATTCGAAACTCGGGATGCCGCTTCCATATATCCAGGCTTCGAAATAATCATCAAAATCACGCACGGAGATATCCTCGCACACAGATTGGAAATCTTCAGTGATAACGCAGCCATTTTTATAAAGCGAGAAGTAGGTTTGTATGATATTAAAGAATGTGCTGTCGCCAACAGCGAGCCGGATCATGTGCAAAAATGATGCAGGTTTTTCGTACGTTGCAGATGTAAAATACTCGAGGTAAGCCGGATCGTACACAGTATGGGGAGTGCTTCCTGCCCAGCTCAGATAATAGTTATGATATGAAGACTGTACATAATTGCACATCGCATAATATCCACCTGTACCTTCGACATACAGGGCTTCGGAGTAGGTGGCGAATCCTTCGGAAAGCCATACATCCTTCCATGTGAGCGGCGTCAGGCAGTCTCCGAACCACTGATGCCCGAGCTCATGCACGAATATCATTTCGTAGGTTCCGTATCCGTTGATAAGTCCACTTCCAATCGAGGTCATAGTTTGATGCTCCATTCCACCCATTCCGCCAAAGACTCCACATTCTGCTGCGCCGTATTTTTGCCAGGGATAGTCTCCGAATCGGTCTTCATAGATTCCCAACGCTACAGGAATGCATGCAAAATCCGACTGGGCAGCGCTGAGGTGCCCTGGATAGACATAGTTAATGATAGGTACATCCGGGTAGGTTTGCTCGAAAGTGCTGTATGCGCCAATACATAGAGAAACGAGATAGGTGGCAATAGGATCGGTATTGTCCCAGGTGAAGGTTTTAGTGCCATTGCCGTTGTTAACTTCGCTTTGCAGCAAACCGTTTGATGCAACAAGCTTATCATCAGGAACAGTGATGATCATTTTTGTTGTTGCTTTGTCCCAGGGATGATCATACCCGGTCCACCAATAGCGAGCACCATTTGGGTCCGCATAGGTGTAGATATAGGATAACCAGTGTATGCCTGTACTGTAGCCGTCACTGCTGAGCACGGGACACCCTTCGTAAAAAACCTGAGTAGTGAAGTTTTCCCCTATGGAATATGCCTGATCCAATGTAATTGTCAAAATGCCATTTGCATAAGTATATGTTGCGGCAGCTTCATTCACGCGGACATCGGTTACATTGAGACTTTCCAGTTCGTATGCAATTTCAGAGAGCCCGTTTTCTGTGGCAGTGACTTGCGCAGTAACATTTCCTTCGATAGAATGTGTTGAGGGAAACAGTTCAAGGGTTATATCATAATGCTGCATATCAAAACCGTGCAGCGAATCTGCCCGAGGGTTGTAAAATTGCTGCGGGTCAACGTTTTTATGGAAGAGTTCACGCGGGAGATAGTCTGCGAAGAGGGTTGTTGACAAAACAAGTAAAGCTAAAATAATAAATAATTTCTTTTTCATATATGATCCTCCATGTCCATAAAATTTATCTAGGTAGCTTCAGGTTTTTCCTGCCGCTCACCGAGCACATTATACCAGATTCGGGATGAACCCGAATCTACCCATTTTGGGTAAGAATTGATTTATCTTGCTGCCAAATCATCACCATACTCAGGGGTAGGAGCAGGTTAATCCTGCTCATCCGAAAAGCAAAGAATTATCAATTCGGGGTAAATCCGAACCCACACCGTTATGGATAGAAGCAGGTTTATCCTGCTCCTCGATTAATACAGAATTATCAATTCAGAGTAAACACGAATCTACCCATCTATTTGCACGTATTCACATTATCAATATTTTAATTATAAATCAATTTCGTCAATTTTCAAAGCACCTACTCCGGTTTAAAGAAACGTCATCGAAGAGTAAGGATATGTGTCAAGAGTTAGAATACTTTTATCTCTATATTGATTATTATGGATATAATTCAACTTTTCGAGATATTTTTTCCGAGTATAAATATTGAAATCATAGAAATATTTTTGCCATTTGAAGTTTATATGTAATTCATTTCTGATCTCAATTGCCGTTCTACCTTTGATGCGGTGCATGATCTTGGAGATATTTAATGGGGCATCTTTGGATAGAAGATTATTGTAATTTGGCTCAATGATAGTTTGTATATCTGTACATTGGAGGGTGGGTGTAGGTTTAACCTGCCCTTTAGAGGATAACGGGCTGTTGGGTCGGGACAAACCCGACCCTACCTCATTTTTGTTAGGAGCTGATTCGTCTTGCTGTGCAATTAGTCTCCCACTAAGGGCAGGAGCAGGTTTAGCCTGCTTGCCGTGTTGAACAGATTTATTGGTTCGGGATAAACCCGAACCTACCCCATTTTGGGTGGGTGCTTTGGTTTCCAGCTCTTCAACATCAAACCAAAACAATCCATGAAAATGATTGGGCATTATGGAATATCCGAAAAGTTTAAACTTTAGCTCATCCCGATAATGCCTTATATTTTGTAATAAGATATCACAACATTTATGATCTAAAAAGAAGGGCTGGTGGTTGAAAGTATTTGTAGTGACAAAATGAATATGGCACGATTCGTTTATCTTAGGCAATTTTATATGGTGCACAATCTGTCCAATAACAAAAACGGGCAGGTGATCCTTCTCTGACCAACCTGCCCAAATATTTATTGCTATTTGAAATTCAGTCGAAGATTTCCTTCTTCATTCTCACGAACGAAACATGCATCGGGTATGATCTGCAGGAAAATTTCTGCGGTATTCCACACAATTCCTCCCAGCAGATGTCCGCCGAGCATCTCATGAGAATGCTCTGCAAGCGCCACGTGCACATGCCACTCATGCTTGCCTGCAGGATTGATATACATATTACCACTGGTCGATACAAGCTCTGCCGGATCGCTGATGGTCTTTATCTGATATGTTCCACCACGATAATAGCCGATCTTGGCGCCTTTTAGCATGCCTACGCCGCTTATGATAATTGCATTCTTAAAATCCTGTTTTTCGGTAATCTCATTGAGCTGGGCAAGGAAATCCTCTCCATGAAGCGTTCGGATACAATAGATCGATCCGTAATTTTTTTCTATCATAAGATCACTTTCATTCTTTGAAGAATTTAATGATAACTTCTGCTACTTCCAATCCCACACGATCCTGAGCTTCTTTGGTCGAAGCACCAATGTGTGGAGTAACAGACACATTTTTATGAGAAACAAGCTCTGCATTTGTTGCCGGCTCCTCTTCGAAAGAGTCGATGCCTGCAAACGCGACTTTGCCTGAGTTCAAACCTTCGAGAAGAGCTTTTTCATCCACCACACCACCTCGGGCACAGTTTATGACCGTTACACCGTGTTTCATCTTTGCAATTGTATTCTCATTAATGATGTAGTGTGTTTGATCTGTGTGGGGTATGTGAA
The DNA here is from genome assembly GCA_030765865.1 of Candidatus Celaenobacter antarcticus. GTDB lineage: Bacteria > Cloacimonadota > Cloacimonadia > JGIOTU-2 > JGIOTU-2 > Celaenobacter > Celaenobacter antarcticus. Next base: position 31,915 of record JAVCDK010000017.1, read on the forward strand.
GAGAAATGATGTCTGAGCGCTTCACTAAAGTGTCGAGGTCAACGATCTCCACATTCATGTCAGTTTCTTTGACATAAGGGTCATACGCGAGCACTCTCATATCGAGGGCAATCGCCTTTTTTGCAAGGGATTTCCCAATGTTGCCGAATCCGATAATACCGAGCACTTTCCCAGCTACTTCTTTGCCTTTGTACTGCTTCTTGTTCCACTCGCCATTTCTCATGGTGATGTTCGCCTGCGGGATAAATCTGTACAGCGCAAGCATGTGTGCAAGTGCCAGTTCGGCAACGGATTGTGAAGAAGCGGTCGGGGTGTTTGAGACCGTGATCCCTTTTGAACGGGCATATTCATGATCAATATTATCAATGCCCACTCCGCCACGCACAATAAGTTTCAGTTTATCGGCAGCATCGATCGCAACCTTTCGGACTTTTGTCGCACTGCGGATCACGACTGCATCGTATCCTTTGATCATAACCGCGAGTTCTTCGGGAGTTTTCTTATCCGTTTTGATGTCGAGTTCATGTCCTGCTTTTTTCAGAAGCTCGATGCATTCTTTAGAAACAGGATCGCTTATCAGTATTTTTGCCATTATACCTCCGCAAGGATTTTAATTTTTTTATTGCAAATATATCATTTTTTTAATGTCAGATGAATAATCTTTCAACTGGATCTGATAGAAATAAACACCACTTTTTACTTCTTTTCCAGCTTCATCTTTTCCATCCCAAACCGCTTCATTAATTTTTAATTTTAAATTTTTTATTTTTAATTCTCTTACGAGTTGTCCTTTTATATTAAAAATTTTAATCTCTGTGCTCTCTGTGCTCTCTGTGTTCTCTGTGGTATAATAATATATTGTTGTAGAGCTTCTGAATGGATTCGGGAAATTTTGTCCGAGCACGAGTTCGTTATTTCCGGAAACAGGATCGTCTGTTCCGACAAGTTCGATAATAGCAACATCATCAATATACCAGCCATAATAATCATGCTGAGAATAATCTGAACCGAAATGCCAGCGCAACATGATCTCCTGGTTTGCATACGGAGCCAGACTGAACTGTGCAAGTTCCCATTCAGTGCGGGTTCCACCGTATCCCGGCTGGCTTAAGGCGCTAATGTTGCCATCATATCCACCAATCGGGGTCAACAGACCAAAAGATATTCCACCGTTCGTTGAAATGCTCACATTTCCGCCATCCCATAAGGTTGAGCTTCCTTCAAAATAATGCAAGTGATAGAATTCGAGCATGGGGTTGTTCTCGAGTTGGATTGCCGGTGAATCAAGATACCAGTGTGCATTGTCGACATAGAAGCCACTGAGATTTGTTGCCCATACTTTTATGCCGGAATACGCAGTGATGCCGCCTGCTGAGGGTTCACCCCATTGCCAGCCGCTTGGACTGTTGCTGGTAAAACCTCCGTCGTTCTGCTCGAAATCCCAGAACAGGTAGGGTTGATAAAGATTAAAATTTATCACATTGTTGAGCTGGGTTACGGTAATGTCCTCGGTTAAAGTACTGTAGCTATCCGCAGAAACTTTGAATGTATAGGTTCCTTCCATCACATTATAGATCGCGTAGGTGCCGTCAAAACCGGTATAAACAGGTGCGTGAACGGAATCCATTATTTCAACCCTTGCACCAATTATGGGTGTGTGTGTGTCTCCATCCCGAACGGTGCCTGTTATATCAACAGATTCTGCTTCCTGAAGGGTCACATCAACCCGGGTTGCGCCGGTGTCAGAAACTGTAATATTTGTTATCGTTTGAGGGATAAACGCGTATGAACTGACAGTAATATCATATACGCCCGGTAACAGCATACGGTGATAGTCACCGACTTCAGGATCGGTGTACACCTCGGAGTGGTCAAAATCATGATCAACAACTGTGATCTCTGCATCGAGCGGGTTGCCAAGTGAATCGGTGACGAGACCGCGGATACCATAATAGACATTTTGTATGTATTTGATAAACGAGCGCTTGTTATACGTCCAGTGAGCAGGTAAGAGATTCGATGATAATAATTTATCGTCTGAGAGCTCAATCGTAACCTCTCTGCATCCGTGGAACCAATTCATATAATCCTGGCGGCCGCCGGCAATAGTGTACCATTCATAGCCATTTGTTATTCCATTATTCATAAAATTCATATAACCTGATGGTGAATAAAGATGAACAGTATCCGCATAAGCGCGGGAGATATCGTAATACCAATCATTATCCGCATGAAGGACTGCCCATGTATCCCATGGATAGTTCACAACTTCAGCACCGCTATGGAAGTTTGCAGAATGAATTAAGCTATGATCCTCAGCAAAATCCATCATTATTATGTTTTCTATTTGCCATGCATTACCGTCAGGATGAGGTCCATCTTCCGGATCTGGAAAGTTTCTGTTCAAATCCACATAATTCGCATTGTATCTTTGCGAGCCACTTACATTGTTATTGCCACCATGGTATGTTCCGTCAGGATTAGATAATGGATTTATCCAGATCTCTATTTTATTTACCATTTCAGTCACTTCGGGATCGAAACCGTAACCCGAAAGCAGGTAATCGATTAATCTCAGCATCATAATGTAGGTGACAATTTCATCTCCGTGCATTTGAGCCGTATAGAAAAACTCGGGTTCATCTTCCTCCACATCCGGATTATCCGAAATTTTCACGGTTAAAATTTCACGATTTTCAATTGAATAACCGAGATTTTCCAGCCGGCAAATGGAAGGATAATCGCTGGCAAATTGATACATCATTGCGATATACACATCATAGGTTGGGTATCTATCCCAGTTTGCCATTTCTGCAACCGTGGTTGCCATTGTGAGATTTTTTGGAGAGCCGGAGACAGGAAGGAGTTCTATTTTGTAACCGAGTTTCTTGAGTTTTGCGAGTTCTTCCGGAATTGCATACGCATATACTATATTGCCCTTGACGTTATCAATATCTACGATGCGTGTAAGCTCTTCGAGCTCGCTTCTGTCTGTAATTTCAAAACTAAAATAGTTTTCCTGCGCATTTCCGGTTATTGCGTACAAATTGCCGACAATAAGAATTACGAGCAATAAAAATACTGTGTGTTTCATACTTTACCTTTCAAAAATTTTATTTGTCATTTGTATTTTGAAATTTTATTAGAAATTTGATATTTGTAATTAGAAATTTACGATTTGAAAATTGGCATTTCTTTTTCATATCAAATTTATTTATTTTCATACACGAGAATCTTCGGATTCTGCCCCCGCCATTTATTATATTCTGTTTTTATTTCGAGTTTGAAAAAATTTTCTTTGTCTTCGTTCGCAAAGGTGATGATGTTCATATAATACATCTTGCCGTCTTTGCCGCGAAAGGATTTCTGTGGAAGCTCCACGATTATCTCGCCGCCCTTTTTCAGGATTGTAATTTCGTTGAGAAAAATACCTTCTGTGATCTCGATAACGGCTCGTGCCTGAACGATTCCTGTGTTTATGTCCTTAAATTTAATATTCATAATTTACCTGATCTGTCCTATATCTATTAACATATCCTCAAACCACTTTTGGTGTATGTCAAAGGGTTTACCACTATTTATTCGCTGAAATCCGATGCACCGGAGCTCATTATTGTGATCTTCATCAAGCGCAACTACACCGCTTTGTCCGTTGAGTCCGCAACGTGCAGCTTCCGCACAGGTTTTCCGAATGAGATCGAGGTCTTCTTTGTTCGGAGGAGCAGAGCGCGCAAAATATCCGCTCTTTTGGACGAGCACCTTATCTGCTTTCAACATGGTTTTAAAGCGTTTTGCAAACCACTGTCCCGGGTTTAGCTCGTCAAGGCGGACATGCCCGAAGGCGTCACGCATAACAGGTTCGCCTTTTGCCTCCATCTCGGACACGATCGTTTCCATGCCAGCACCTTCGCTGAGGAAAATATTTACCGAATCATTACTGTCCATGAGCTGGTTCAGACGCTTCTCCTCCTCGTCAATATCAATTCCCATTTCAGGAATGTAGATCGCATCAATATCCCAACGTTCCCGCGCGAGAAGGATATCCGGCAAAAAACTTTTCTTCTTAAGGCGTTTTCGATACTCCCGTGCTGTCGCAGCAGTGAGCCATCCGCAGTGCCGACCCATGACTTCATGTATTAAGAGCTGGCGTGAACTGGTCGTGTTCTCGTTCGCAACATTCTCAAAGAAAACTGCACCCTGTTCTGCAGCGGTTGCGGCTCCGAGAGTCTGATGGATCGGTATCACATCATTATCTACTGTTTTCGGAAGTCCTACCACAGTGAGGTCATAGCCGTTCATTTTCAAATAGGATGCAAGCTCTGATGCCATGATATTCGTGTCATCCCCACCGATAGTGTGGAGGATGGATACGTTATCTTTCATGAGCTGTTCTGCGGCGACCTGCAGCGGGTTCTGTCCTTCCTGAATATATCCTTTTTTCACACAATCCGCAACATTGGTGAGTTTGACGCGGCTGTTGCCGAGTACGCTTCCACCGTATTTTTGAAGACATTTTGCTTTTTTTCGTACTTCTTCTGAAATAATAATGCTGTTGTCTTCGAGCAGCCCTTTGTACCCGTTGAGATACCCGATGATTTCCATATCCGGAACGAGTCGGGTGTACTCAGTTATCAGGCATCCTGTGGCTGCGGAAAGGCAGGGAGCAATGCCCCCGGATGTCAAAATTGCAATTCTGTCTTTTTTCTCGCTCATGCGGGTACTCCGTTATAACTTATCAATCACCAAAACTGATCCCGACACCCCGGGCAGTATGCACAAGATTAGAGTGCACATTCACCAGATTATAAGTATTGATAGCATTTTTGATTGGAACACTTTTTATATCATTATTTTTATATGCAACCATTTTGCCAAATTTTTTTTCAAGAACCATTTCAAAAGCTTGTACGCCGAACTGTGTTGCGAGGATCCTGTCAAACGCACAGGGAATTCCGCCACGCTGCAAATGTCCGAGAATGGTCACCCGGATATCTGCCTGAGCTCCGGCATCTTCAAGCTCTTTCTTGAGCCGGATGCTTGCGCCACTGAGTTTGAAATTGTGATACCCGACCTCGTTGACTTCCTGCCCGACAACAGTTCCATGTTTGGGATAGGCACCTTCTGCGATGACAATATTTGCAAATCCTCTTCTGTCTTCAGTGCGTTCTTCAACCATTTCTTTTACTTTTTGGATATCATAGGGAATTTCCGGAATGAGACACACTTCTGCACCACCTGCGATTGAAGCATAAAGCGCTATCCATCCTGCTGCGCGCCCCATCACTTCGAGAATGATAATTCTATGATGACTTTCTGCAGTAGTAACGAGCTTATCCACCGCATCGGTTGCGACTTCCACCGCAGTTTGAAAACCGAAAGCGAAATCTGTTGCAGAGAGGTCATTATCTATGGTTTTGGGTACACCAACAATATTCAATCCCATTTCAAAAAGTTTTTGTGAAATAGCTTGTGAGCCATCTCCGCCGATATTTATCACAGCGCAGATATTTTCTTCATTAAGTATTTCCAGCATTTCTTTTGAACGGTCGATTTCGATCCAGTTGCCTTTTTCATCCTGTACTGGCCACGCAAACGGACCGCCTTTATTTGTGGTGCCGAGGATCGTCCCACCTCGCACATGAATACCTGCAACAGTACGGTTGGTAAGAATCCGCAGCTCGCGGGGATCTTTCAGCACGCCGTTGAAGCCGTCGATGCACCCAACAATTTCCCAATCTTCTTCCTGGGAAGAGCGCTTCACGATGGCTCGGATCACCGCATTAAGTCCGGGGCAGTCACCGCCGCCGGTTACCACTAAACATCTTTTTTTCATAGTCACAATATTATATATTTATTAATTACTAAAAGGCAATTAATTTTATACAAACGGGCGGTACTGTTTTTGTGTCAAGTTTAGGAAGTGCTTAGGATGAAATGTAAAATTAAAAATGGAAAACGGAAAATTAAAATCTGTAGATTTTAGTATGATTGCATAGGTGCAAGTCCTCTTGCTTGTCGCGTCGAAGCATAGCGAAGACGGGATAGATGCGAAAAAACAGGGTTATCGCATTCGTTAACGTTTCAAGATCAATAAAACGGCTTTTAATATTAATGATCAAATAATGTGACCCATCGGTACGGCTTTAGTCGGGAGGTGTGTAAAATATGCAGTAAAGCCAGTAACTTTAAAGAAAATATACAATTAGAAAGTATCTTTTTATTTGTATTAAGCGCTGAATATATTCAGCCACCACAAAATTTAATTTTTTTCAATCGGGGTAGGTGCAGATTAATCCTGCGCCGCATGATTCCTGTCATGGAGTGGTCCATGACAGCTCATATTTTGGCGTGAGAGGACAGGGTGGAAATATACAATCCATCCGTCCCATTCTTGACAAAGAAAACCCAAAAAAAGTTTGTATAAAAAAATTAAGAAGGAACATTTTTATGTCCACATCGAAGAATCCTGATATTAGAGTACGCTTTGCTCCAAGTCCCACCGGCTATTTGCACGTGGGCGGACTTCGCACCGCATTATTCAACTACCTGTTCGCAAAAAAGAATAACGGATCATTTATTCTGAGGATAGAAGATACGGACCGTAAACGATACATCCCGGGAGCGCAGGAAGATCTGCTTAAAACCATAAAAGAAGTTGGGCTGGATTATGACGAAGGTCCGGTTATCGGTGGAGAATACGGACCCTATATTCAGTCTGAGAGAAGTGACCTGTACCGGAAATATGCGCTGGAGCTGATCGACAAAGGCGCAGCATACTATTGTTTCTGTTCTGAGGAACGGCTGGAAAAGCTGCGCAATGATGCAAAAAAAAATAATACAGTGGTCATGTATGACGGCACATGTAGAAATCTCTCTCCGGA
>JAVCDK010000067.1 GCA_030765865.1 Candidatus Celaenobacter antarcticus
GAATTCTACTATAATTTGATGAAAAAGAAAAAAAGAGGACTGCAAAAACAAATTTTAGCACTCTATTTCATATTCACATTCTCTCTTGTGTTCCTTCTGATATTTACTATTTGGCAGCTTACCAGATTCGGTATTTCAGAATTTGAATATGAGAGAATTTCCCGCATGCTCACAAACCTGAAAGCGCTTCAGCTCGATTACACAAACGATCTGAACAATTTTACCTCTGAAATAGCGAATAATCCTTCCCTTGCTGCTTCTGTCGAAAATCATGATATTGCATCCATTCATTCGATACTTAATTCATATGATGACCGTTCTTTAGCAACTTATATGGCTCTCTTTGATGCTCAAGGTAAAGTGCTCTACGGAGAGCAATGGGAGCTTGTTGAATTTTTTCTGCCGGAAATACTCTCATTGGCAAAACAGAATTTAACTCAGGGTTTTTCTGCAAATTTCTCTAATAAAATATACTATTTCACCTATGCTCCACTTTATTCAACAAATGAGAATGAGAAAACTTTTATCGGGCTTTTTCTCAATGTAAGCCAGATTACTACTTCTAAAATCGGAGTAGGACAGAATCCTCAAATATTTCTTTTGCCGTTTTCGATACCACTCAATCCCGAACAGGATGTCCTTAAAAAACTCATCCCCGAACTCGATAAAAAACTTCCCACAGTATTAAAAACCAAAAACCGCGAATCTGTTTTACGCTTAAATGGAGACACTGCGGTTGGTCTTCTTATTAATTATAACATATTCGATGACCCTGCTTCTATCACCGTATATATTTACGATCGAGAATTCAATAAATTCTCTCGCCAGAGCATGTTCTTCTTCTTTCTTATTCTGGCTGCGTCAAGCTTGGTCATTGTAAGTTTTTTAAGCAATTGGTTCACAAAAAAAATAATGCAGCCCATCAAACAGGTAAGTGAAAAAATGCAGAAGATTGAGAAAAATCCCCTTGTCATTGAACATATAGAAGATGAATATGGAGGCGAGCTCAGCAATATGGTTTCTGCCTTCAGTTCGATGAATAAATCTCTAGTAGAATATCACAAATCTTTGCTTGAATATAAAGTCCTTACTGATAATATTGATATTGGTGTGCTGTGGATGGATTCAAAGATGAATATCCTGATCTGCAACCCAAGCGCTATGGACATTCTTGAGCTAATATCTCGCGATGAGATCATCGGCAAGAATCTATCTGAATTCATCCAGCTTGATGAGGACCTCATATCTAAAGCCCAGGAAGACAGTTTAACTCTTCCTCGACTCGAAGTTAATTTTCCGGGAAAAAAGAAATTCGTAAAATTCGTTATCCTGAATATTAAAGCCGTTGATGACACTATCGGCTTGCGCATGATTGCAACTATAACCGATATAACACATGAGATTAATGAAAAAAGAGCACGTGAAGCCCTTGAGATGGAGATCATTAAGAGTAATAAATTAGCTGAGATCGGAAGAAGGGTCGAGGGCGTAGTGCACAATATGAACTCACCACTTAATTCGATTCTTGGGTATGCCCAGCTTGTAAAAAAAGAATATAAAGACAATGACGATATTGATAAGATAATTGATGCTGCAAAAAATATTTCACAATCCGTAAAAACTCTATTACGAAAAGTGCAGCAGGACAATATCTCCATGATGCGTCCCGTTGACATCAACCAACTCATTAACCAAGAACTCGATCTGTTGAAACACAACCTGTTCTTCAAGCTTTATGTTGTATTAGAAAAAAGTCTCCTAAAAAATCTACCACCTGTGAAAGCCGTTTATAGCGATATAAGCCAAAGTTTTACAAATCTTATCAATAATGCGATCGAGTCTATGCATGATAGCAAAGAACGTAATATTTGGGTGCGCACTTATCAAGCTTCAAACATGGTTGCAATAGAAGTGCGAGACAGTGGAGAGGGTATTGAAGAAAAATATCATAAAAAAATATTTGAACCCTATTATACCTCAAAAAAGGAAAAAGCTCAAAGCGGGTTTGGTCTTGGTCTTGCAATTTGCAGGAATATTGCAGAGCGCTATGGTGGTTATATTACAGTGCGCTCAGAACGAGATAAAGGAAGTACCTTTACAATATTTTTACCTTATGACTAAAAGTGAAATTTATCTATGGAAAATGATATAGTTCAGACAGAATTTTTCAAACAAAATGCCAAAATACTGATTGTCGATGATGAGCAGGATACGTTGGATATTTTCCGTCGCCATCTTGAAGACGAATATGATATTGACATAGCACATTCTGCAGAAGAAGCGCTTGAAATGTTAGAGAACAAAACCTATCACATTGCAATGACCGATATGGTCATGCCGGGGACTGGCGGGATCGAGCTTCTCACCCAGATAAAGAAACGCTGGCCTCACGTAGCCGTGGTTGTGATAAGCGGAAAAGCTACCATTGGAATGGCTGTCGAAGCCATGAAAATCGGTGCTGAAGAATTTATAGAAAAACCAGTTGAAGACCTTGAACTACTGAAGATAATCATAACAAAAATACTCAAAACCAGGTGGCAATATGAGGAAATTAAGCGACTGAGAAGCATACTCGCTCAGGGATTTGATCGAACCCAGATTATTGGCAACAGTCTCACAATTCAAAAAGTCATGGAAAAAGTGAAGCGCATTGCTTATCTTGACACTACTATTCTGATTACTGGTGAAACAGGAGTCGGCAAAGACCTTTTTGCAGACCTTATCTATCGAAATAGCAAAAGAAAATCTCATAAATTCGTAGCGGTCAATTGCGGTGGATTACCCGAAAATCTTCTTGAAAGCATGCTTTTTGGTCATAAAAAAGGTTCCTTTACTGATGCAATAAGGGATAAAATAGGTTATTTTCAAGAGGCAGATGGTGGGACTCTTTTCCTTGATGAAATTACAGAAACCAATAAAACTTTCCAGGTTAAACTTCTGCGTGTTCTAGAACAAAGCACTATCCGACAGGTTGGTGGAGATATGGACATTGGGGTTGATGTGCGCGTTATTGCCTCAACAAACAAGGATATTGAAAAGGAAGTAAAAGATGGCAATTTCCGCCAGGATCTTTACTACCGGCTTAATGTCATTCATCTTCACATCCCGCCTCTTCGCGAAAGAAGAGAGGATATCCCGCTTCTTACCAACGCTTTTGTGCAAGAATTTAGAGAAAAATATGATAAATCAAACCTTGAAATCTCAGATACCGTTATGTCCATCCTTATCTCTCAAGAATGGGAAGGCAATATTCGTGAGCTAAAAAACACAATCGAGCATGCGGTTGCAATGGCAACACATAATAAAATTGTGCTGGAAGATCTTCCTGGCAATATATATATGAGGCATGAAGTTGTTGAAAATAAATCCAACCACCTTACGAACTTATCTTTTTCTGAAGCTAAGGATGCTTTTGAAAAAAATTATGTTGAAGAGCTTCTAAAAAAATGCGATGGAGATGTCTCGAAAGCCTCTGAAATGTCCGGTATTAAGCGTCCAAATCTCTATGAAAAATTCAACAAGCACAATATTGATGTGAATACATTCAGAAACAATTCGTGATCTCATTTCTTCATGATAAAAAGTACATTAGATACGAATATATCAAAGAACCGGATCCGTTTAAAACAATGCACATGCCTGTTGTGTTTTTATGACACGTCATGGTTTTGTGTTATGTTTTTATGACGAGTATTGGGCATAATCGATCATTTCGCATATTTATAACGAAAATACGATAGTGCGTTTATAGAGGTAACACGCATGGTACAAACTTTTTTTTTTGAAATTATTTAACACTTTGGCACGAAACTTGACATATATATTACGAATTGTTTTTATAGACGTGAAGTTAATAAGTTACTAACAATAAAAAACACAGGAGGTTCCCATGGGAACACAACAAATTCTGCTCATCGTTTTGAGCGTAATTATCGTAGGTATCGCTGTTGCTGTTGGTATTACAATGTTTAATGCCCAGTCAGTGAATTCAAACCGTAATGCATGTATTGCCGACATGAACAACTTCTCTTCCAGCGCACTTGCATTTTACAAAACCCCTGTAAGTCATGGTGGTGCAGGTTCAGATTCATTAAATGTTACTATTGACAAAGTTGGCAATTACATTGGTGTAGGTTATGTTGAAAACGATGATCAACTTAATACTGGTAATGGTGTATACACTATTACATTAGAATCACCTAACATTGTAAAATTTACAGCTGCTGGAACCGAAACAGGTGTAACCCCTGTAACTACTGTAAGCCTTTCTACCAGTGCGATTGCAACAACTCCGTAATAACTGCGAGCTATCTAAGTAATTAAAAAAATAAAATATGGGAGGTCATGACCTCCCATATTTTTGTGATTACATTAAAGAGAAAAATCTGGACAGGTATATTTTAATAAAAGTATAAGGATACTGCATCAAACAATGGTAATGGCAAATAAATAGAATGTTAAAAGAATTTCGCTATACAGGTAACAATCCAGCCGGTAAACCCGTTCAGGGTGTTGTTCTTGCTCATAACAAATCAACTGCCAAAAAACTAATCCACGACATAGAAACCAAAAAAAGTATTTCTATTAATAAAATTGATCAAAAAATTAATTTCCTATATAAAGTAAGGCTGCCAAGCGGTAAAAAGGTAAAGGGAAGGCAGGCGGCTTTTTCTAAGCAGGAACTCGCAAATGCACTTTCCAGTTTTGGATATGCCAATGCAAAGATCGAACCGGTTCTTATTAACGTTCAATCGAAACCCTCATTTGCAAATATCCTGATGTTCGTCAATCTCAGTTCATTTCTGCTTAAAGAAAAAATGACTTATGATAAGATCCTTCGTATGCTTGCAGATGAAGAGACAAATCCAACGCTGAAAGCTACATTAAAGAAGATCGAAAGCGAACTCAAGAAGGGGAAGGAAGGAACAGAAGTTTTTAACCGATATGCTGATGTGTTTGGTAAATTCCCCGCATATATGCTTGGACTTGCCACAAAAAGTGGTAATATGGCAGAGGTTTATGACGCCACTGCTAAGTTCATGGAACGGGATATGGAATATAAAAAAAGCTTGAGGCAGGCATTGATGACGCCCATGTTCACAGTAATTGCAATGGTTGCAGCGGTACTATACTATATTATTTCTATCTTCCCCAGCACTGCGAAGCTTTTCATTAAATCCGGAATTGAGGTGCCCCCGCTTACAGCAGCAACCCTGAAGTTGAGTGATTTTTTTGGCGCTAGCTGGTGGTGGATGGCTTTGATGGTTATAATACCAATTATTATATTGATCTTATGGTGGCGCACACCCGGCGGGCGGGTTTGGCGTGATAGGATGATCATCAAGCTGCCGATCATAGGAAAGCTTCTTCATAAATCAAGTATTGAAATTTTCTGCCGTGTTTTCGCAGCAATTTATTCCGGCGCAGAAAATAATATCGAGACTATTCAAGCTGCTGCAGAGGCATGCAGAAATGCACACATGGAAAAAAATATCAAAGAAATAACTATTCCCCTGATGTTGAAAGAAGGTATGTCCCTTGTGCCTGCTCTTGAACGGGCAAAGGTATTTAATCATACTACCTTGAGCAGATTCAAGGCGGGTTCTGAAACCGGCAATGTGCTCACTTCAGCTCAACAGATCGCAAAATTTTATGAAAAAGAAACAACCTATAAAATGCAGAATTTAATTGCATCTATCCAGACACTTATCGGTGCATTCATTGGAATTGTTATAACTGCCCTGACCATTGTTTCTGCAGAGATTGCAACGGTTTCACCCCCAACACCGGGCATGTAATAGCTAAGGAAAATATATGTTAATTAAATCACGTTTAGGAAAATCACTTGTTGATAATGGTGTTATTGATAAAGATATGCTCAATAGGGCACTTATTATTCAGGCAGATGAAGATCCCACTAATCCGAGAAGACTGGAAGATATTCTCGTTACTGATTTGAAGGTAAGGCATGATGCTGTGTACGGACTTCTGGCTGATCTGTATGCTTTCAGAAAAGTTGATATTAATATAGATAAAATTGACCAAACACAAATTAATCATACAAAAGATATACTTGCGAAATTTCCCGATGATCTGAAAAGAGAACTTTTCTATAAAAAAGTGCTTCCTTATCAAATCGACCAGGGGCGTCGAACCACACTGATCATTCTCGCTGCAGACCCGACTGATAAGATCGTGGAGAAAATTCCATTAAATACTGAATTTAAAAAATATGAGGTTGCCTATTGTCCGCTCTCTACTATTGAAGAACTTATCAATATCATTGCTCCTCAAAAAAATGAATTCTTAGAAATCCTCAGTGAAGCCGGCGAGCAGATCGAGGAGGTTCAGGAAGAGGGGAAATCAGAGGGACTCGATGAATATGCTCTTGATGACGAGATCAATAAAAGTTTGCTGGTCAACCTCTTTGAGGGGAGTCTTATTGAAGCTGTTCGAAAAGGTGCAAGTGATATTCATATCATACCTTATCAGCGCTCAAATGTTGATTTTCTATTTCGAATAGACGGCAAACTTAGTCAGTGGCACCGCCAAGAAAAAACATCTCCCGAAGCTATTGCTGCAGTGGTTAAAGATAGAACGAGCGGAATTGACAGGTTTGAAAGAGATAATGCACAGGATGGTTTTGCACAGCGTATCGTTGACGGTTATCTGATCCGTTTTCGTATTTCTGTTCTTCCAATTATATCTTCTGAATACGAACGCCGGTTTGAAAGTGTCGTGATCCGAGTTATTGATGACAGGAATGTTATCACAGACCTTCAAAAATTGGGTCTGCAAAAACAGGCGGAATCAGACTTCTTAAAAGCTGTTAATAAATCCAAAGGAATCATCTTGCTCACCGGTCCTACCGGAAGTGGTAAAAGCACGACTCTCATGGCTGCACTTCATCATGTTATTGATCCCTCTAAAAATGTGCTCACTTGCGAAGATCCTGTCGAGTATGTTATCAAAGGCGCACGCCAGTTAAAAATTGGTGCTAAGATGACCTTTGAACAAGCAATTCGCTCAATACTTCGTCATGATCCGGATATCGTAATGGTCGGTGAGATTCGTGATAAGATCACTGCTGATGTAGCGGTAAAACTTGCTAACACCGGTCATTTAACCTTCTCTACACTGCACACAAATGATGCACCGAGCGCAATATCCCGTTTATATAAAATGGGAGTTGAGACCTTCCTTCTTGCCTATGCAATGAATATTATCATTGCTCAGCGTCTTGTCAGAAAACTCTGCCCCGAATGCAGGCGCCCTCTTTCGCGAGACAAATACAAAGGAGCTCTCGAACTGGGTCTCACGGAACAAGATTTGAAAAAGGGCTTAGTATATGAAGCAGGTCCCGGCTGCAAAAAATGCATGAATGGTTATAAGGGTCGAGTGAATATCTGCGAGGCACTATACTTCACAGATGAGATAAGAAAAGCCATTATGGAATCGGGCGATGAAATCGACGAAGATAAGATCCGCAAAATTGCAGAAACTCAAGGCATGCTATCTCTTCTTGATTCCGGACTTGATAGGATACGCAAAGGGCTTACTTCAGTTTCTGAAGTGTCCTATGCAGCTTCTGAAGGATAATAATGACTACCGGGCAAATATTCCTCATTCTTCTTGCAATGATTCTGTTTTCAACCATCTATCTGACCGCTTATAACAATCTCTTTGACCAGGCAGATCTTGCGTATAAAGGAATGTATATTTTGAACGGGCAAAAAATTACCGACAAATATTTTCAGGAGATCGAATCAAATTTACTTGGAGAGATAGTATTGTTTGATTCGCTGCAGGCCATATATAACGGTTTGTCAGACACTCTTACTGTCTCGGATATAGACTATCACATAAACATTTCTACAACTCCATGCACTAAAACCGGTGCAGATACGACTACCGTAACACCTGAATTCCTTCGAATAGATATAAGCATATGGGCAATACCTCCGGACGGAGACACGCTCTGGATAGGTATGCCCCAGTTCCCGATAAGTAAAGTTTTTGTGGATTTGTATTATTAATTATGATTACATTATTAGAATCAATCGCTGCAACTATAATTGGTGGAATATTTATTCTTACCATGATAACTTCGATCATTAATATTCAAGCTGTGGGCGTGAATACAAATCAGCAAATTCTGCTGGTAGAAATATCCGAAGATGTGGTCTCTGTGATAGAAAGCTATCTTTCACTTGTGGGAGCCGGTGTTGCAGATTCTGCTGCGATCATATCAACTCAAGATACCTTATTCAGCTACTCCTATGCTGATAGCGTTGGGGGATCTCCACACGTAGTTAATATGACGCAGGAAAATATTAGCGGTGCGAAACAGCTCTCCGTGTACGCAGATGGTAATGTAACTCCTATTCTTGGTCCCTTTGAATTATCTGATTTTGGTATCCAGTTCACCTATTATGACGTTAATAATAATCCAAATCCTGCAGATTCTCTTGTTCGCTATGTTAAAATGATCATGGAATTCCAATATGATACATTCCGTGAGGACATAGATAAAAGATTTATCAGGCATAGAATTCAAATTTGGAAGTATTTTAAGAATTTATATATTTAGTATTTATAATAATTAATAAAAGTATTGACAAAAAGGCAAATAAAATGTTTTTTGCTGGAAGAAAAATAATTTTGAACTGGGGGTGCCCTTGGGCAAAGCAATTCTTGTCATTTCGCTCCTGTTGCTTGCTGTAGTAGTAGGAATCGTTATTTCGAGCAGCAAAGGTGGCGATAAGGTGCCGGCAATCGTCACTGATGATATTGCACAGTTCCAGGCACGATCACTTTCAAATTATGCACTTCAATATGGCATAAGGCAGCTATTGCAGGGAAATGTCACATTTTTAGACAGCACGCGCGGTACAATAAACAATTTTGTACAACTCAATGTTTTAGATGGGACAATAGACAGTATTATTTATGAGCCTATTGCCGATGGAACTATCCGGGTAGATTCTTATGTGAGTTATATTGAGTTGGAATCTCAGGTCTCTCATCACGGTTATGCACGATTTGGTTTTTTTACAGACGATGGGGCTGTTCTTAATATCACTGCTGCAATTGTTACGGGTGGTTCAATAACTGTTAAGGCAAAAGCAGTCATTAGTGGTATTGTTGTTGAAGATTCCACCTTCGATTTTGAAGGCGTTTTCGGTATGACAGAACAAGAAGTTAAGGATGAGTGTATCTCTCGGGGTTCGTATATTGAAACTCCTGCAAATAATGAACCGATGCCCGATAGTCTGACCTGGATGAATAACGATTTAAAAATCCAATCTTTCTGGTCAGGGTCAGGGATTCTCGTCATAAATGGTGACCTTGTTGCACAAGCCCATATTGATTTTGACGGAATACTGGTCGTTTTTGGTGAACTCACCGTTGGAGCTCAATCCGATATAACCGGTGCCGTGTATGTGATAGGGGACGCAACGGTCGGTGCTTGGGCGACGATTAGTTTTGATGCTGATGTTATTTCGGATGCCTTTGATGCTCTTCCTATAAATATAACTTTGGAAATAGCTGAATGGAATGAAGGATAAAATATGAATAGAAGGATAAATTTATGGAACAAATAAGGTTATTAGATTCGGAAAAACTAACGTTTTTCTGGTGGTTAAAAATTCGCTGGTTTATTGTACTCATACTCTTTGCGATCGGCTTACTTCGCATCGGTCTGGCTAATCAAACTATTCCTATTATCGCTTTTGTTGGTGCTTTTCTCGGTATAAGCATTCTCAATATTCTGTTTCATTTTCAGATCATTACCTCCAATAATCTTATCGGAGCTGCTCAGATCGTACTAGATATTATTTTTGGAACCATAGTTGTTCATCTTACCGGGGGGCTTGAAAGTTCTTTTGTATGGATTTACCTTGTTGCGGTTGTCACTGCCAGTTTATCAAGCGAAAAAATGGGTGGTTTTATTGCAGCTATGATCGGAAGTATGAGCTTATTGATGCTAATTCTAATGTATAATTTTGGATGGCTTGTTCCGGTAGATGGTAAAGTTTATCAAGCAAATGTGTCCATACAAACGATTTTCCTTATATCCTACACTGGATTGTTCACCGTAATTGCTTTCATCTCGGGCTATACCAGCGATATGGTTAGAAGGCTTTCCCTTAAAGTGCTGGAAGCGAATGACAAGCTCAAGAACCAGGAAGATTATTTACTTGATAAGGAAAAAAAGGTCGTTTCTGATGAAAAAGTATTGAAGGACTATCAGGACGTCGTGGCAGTATCAGCATCTCTTGCAGGTATAGATCACGATATCAATAATCCTCTTAGTATTATTTCGCTCTCGCTCAGTAGGGTGAAAAGAGCAGCAAGCGAATACAATGATGAAAAACTTCACAAATCCAGCAATCAGATTACAGAAGCGATAAATAAGATTAACGGCATCCTCGCTCGTTTGCAAGAATTGAAGCGACTACCTCTTATCAAGCAGGCAAGAAAAAAATAAATCTGACAGGATATTTTTATGCAAAAACACATTTTAATCATTGATGACGAAGAAAGCATCAGGGAGCTGTGTAAAGAATTTTTAGAAGAAGAGGGTTACAAGGTCACTCTTGCTGTTGATGGACAGGATGGTCTTGATAAGATGAGCTATGATGACTTTGATCTCTACATGGTCGACATGGTCATGCCTCGCCTGGATGGGCTGGAAACAATGAAGCGTATCAAGAAGAAACAACCTCTTGCCGTGATCATCATCACTACGGGATTCTCCAGCATCGAAGGTGCGGTAAAAGCAGTTCACGCCGGGGCGTTTCAGTATCTTTCCAAACCCATCAATGCAGAAGAACTTCTCGAAGCAGTGAAAAAAGGGTTGCAATATGGAGAAGATCTATATGGTCCTCTTCAAAAAGCCTTTGAGCCCGGAACTGAAGGCGCAAGAGATGTGTCGGCTATGCTGCATGGCTTCACCAAAGAAGAGCAGGTTGATTTTTTGGCACTTGGAAGAACGCGGAAATTTGAAGCAGGTCAAACTATTGCTCTTGATAACGAAAACTCTGATTCAATCGTGCTTGTGGAATCCGGTGAAGTATCTGTCTGGCTAAGTAATACGACAGTTGACTATCTCCGAAAGAATGACACTTGGGCAGAAGAAAACTTCATCCTTGCCAGTTCCAACCTCACAACCCTTCGTTCTGAAACTGCATGCAAGATACGCTTCTTCGACAGGAAAAAGCTTCTCGACTTCTTTGCTTACAAGGGCGAACGCCTGATGAAAAGATTCATGATCAATCTCATTAACTGCCTCTTCTCAAAATGGAGAAAATCCATTCAACGTATCGTTATGCTCAAGCTCGTAACCGGAGAAAAATAAATTTTCTGCATGATTAATTTATTTATGATATTGAATATGAAAATCAACAATTCAAAGCATAGGTAGGACCGCTATGGGTTTATCATTTGCACAGGAAATGCTTGTTGGTTTACCTGAATACTTAGCAGGAACAAGCCGTTTCCGGAACATTAATAAAATCATAACTTACAATGCTGCGTGGCGTGAAGAAGCATATGAACATCTTCGTAAACTCCTCAGGTATATGCGGGAAATAGAAGCTTCTGACCTGGATATTGGCGGTCCTGGTTCAAACAATTATGTGTGGTACAGAACCTACGGTGCCAAATCACCTAACGAAGAAATGCCCCAATATAATAATGATGAAGTAACAGCAATTCTTCTCAGCGTGCTTTCTGACGACCAGAAAGTTCTCCTTTTTAAAAATAAGAACGTTGACCTTTCTGTTGGAATGGTCCTTGAGGAGGGTGAGCGCCCCAGCAGATTTCGTAGCGATATCTATTATGAAAGCAATGTACTTGTGGGCAACTTCCGTAGGATAAATCAAGATCTATTTAAAATTGAATCTCTTGGATTCCCCCTGCCTATCATTCAAAGGATGGACCTTCAGTACGAGAAATCAGGACTCATACTTATTACCGGTATTACGGGCTCAGGAAAAAGCTGCACGCTTGACTCTATTGTAGACATGAATAATCATAATAATGATGCCCACATTATTATCCTTAGTGCACCGATTGAGTATGTTCATAAGTCCGATAGATGTATCCTTCGTCACAGAGAGGTCGGGGAAGATGTGCTCTCCTTTAAAGACGGGGTTGTTCAATCTTTACGGCAAGATCCCGACATCATAGTTGTTGGTGAGATGAGAGAGCCCGACACCATTGCCAGAGTGCTGGAAGCAACAGACAGCGGGCATAAAGCACTTTCAACTCTACATACAAGCTCTGCTATTGATAGTCTTCACAGAATAGTAGGTGAATTTCCGACGCATGAGCAAGAACGAATTCGTCTTCGTCTTGCCGATACGCTATCTGTCATAATTTCTCAAAAATTGGTCCCAAACATAGGAGGCAAACGAAGTCTTGCAAAAGAAATTCTTTCGGTGACACCTTCTGTAAAAGCCGCAATACGGAATCAGAATATTAACGAGATCTACCAAATGATCACAGAAGGTAAGAAATACGGCATGATAACACTCGAGCAGGATCTTTTCAATCTGCATAAAAAAGGTGAAATCTCAAAAGAGGTTGCTATGAACTACTCCAATAATAGAAAAAGAATGCACCAGCTTCTAACTTATTCATAATTATATAATGAAAATAAGCAAAAAAGAAAAAACTGCACTTGGCATATTTCAAGATGGAATGACCATCAAAGTCGCCCAGCTGGCAATCATCAACGGAAAGATAAATCTCACCGAGCTTACAGAAACGACTCTTTCCCTACCCCTTTTCCCTCATGAAGAAAAGCATGTTGAGCCACAAACGACTATTCCAACAGAGCCAGAAGAAGCTGCTCCGATCCCTGACCTTGCAGACTTTGACGAAGATTTCAAGATGCCCGCTCTTGATGAACTTGAAGAACCTGAGTTCGAACCATTAGCAGGAGCTGAGCCTGTCATGACAAGTAGGCAGGAATTTCATAAACTTATCTCTCAATTTCCACTTGACAATTGCAAAATTTCAATGAATGCCCCTGAAGAAAACATTTCATTCACACAATTTGATGAAACCTTCTCTCAATCCCATTCCCGTTCAAAATTAAAAAAGCAATTACGTGATGAAATTCTCACAAAGGAAGATCTTAAAAACAAAAATATTACTTTTGATTTAATAAGAGGTAAAGATAATTCACTTCTTGCATTCGTAGAAAGAGGTCAGAACGATATTCTTCGCTCCCTTCAGGATATAAACCCGCTTATCTCTAAAAAGAGATTTTTCTACAGCTATATTGAACCGACTGAAATTTCACTTATGAACCTAGTACGCAATAATTATAATTTCTCTGATGAAGATTATGTTTTGATAATCTATATTGGCGTCGATACTAAATTCGGTATTTTGATGAAGGGAAGCGATTTTGTGAAGAGTTTCCCGCTCATTGTGCCGGACACCGATCTTGAGAACATGCGACAGATTATCTATTCTAAGATAATGCTTGAGCAGGATACCTCAAATGTAAATATCACAAGTAATATCATTCTTGCTGGAGAAATGGCAAAGGATGACGACGTCGAGTACTTCAGCAGCAGGATCAATTCCGGTGCAAAGATTTCCCGAATTGCTCTTGATAAGCTCCATATTCCTCAAGCAAAAAAACAAACTTTCACACCCGAGAAAATTGCCGATTTTTGTGTCCCTATAGCACTTGCATGGAAATCCCTTGAAGGACGAAATAGAAATTTCTATCCCTGCAACCTTTTACCCTCACAAATAATTGAAAGTCAAAAACCTTTCAAAATAAATTGGCACGGCTTTATTATAATGGCTGCGATCTTCTACGTTGCCTTTTCCGCGACTTCTAAAAATCTCAATCTTAATAAAGAAATAATTGAAATTGCTCGTGAAAATAGTCAGATTGAAATCGAATTTAGGAGGAATCGTGCTATAGTAGATAAGTTACAGCAAGTTAAGAATGATATCGAAATCCTTCAGTCGAATTTGGAGAGAATTGATAAACTTATTGGTGATAAGAATCAATGGTACTATATCTTAAATGTTATTTCCAACTCTTTTAAAGATCATAAGATTAGCTGGCTCACCTTTCTTAACAGCCAGGAAATAACATTTAAAGTAAGTGGCTTTACAACCAGAAAAAGGAATGTGATCCCGTTCTCGAACCTCTTTCCTAATGGAAATATTGAAAATGTAACTGAAAACACGATACAAAATGTAGGGATCTGGCAATATGATATCACCTATGGATATCCGGATCCTATAGAAATAGCAAAGCAAAAGAAGAAAGACGAACCGGGTATCGAATTCATAAAAGATAAAGAACAACTCAAGTCTCCCCAGGTTCAAATAGAAAAAAATAAGCCGGTTCAAGAAGAGCAAGAAAAACCGGTTACTAAACCTCAAACTTTTTCAAATAATGATAAAGTCCGCTATAACCAAATCATAGATCTCTATTTTTCCGGAAATTTCCAGAAGGCATACGACCAATTTAAAGAATTCCTTGCAGACTTCCCTGACAGCAAGTTTTCACACAGCGCAAGTTACCTGCTGGGTGAGTGCCTGTACCAAATGGACGATATAGATCAGGCAATTCTCATTTTTGATCAAGTTGTCACGCAGAATGGTATAAAAACCCCGGATGCCCTGATGATGCTCGGAAATGCATATGCCAAAAATAATAATATTGAACATGCAAAAATTTATTGGAATAGGATAATTAATGAATATCCTAATAATAGTCTGACACCAATTGCAAAGGGTAAGATAAACCAACATTCACAAACAACATCTCCTCGCAAGCAATCCGAAAAGGTTCAAGTCCGGAAGAATCGACTCGAGACACAATATGAGCTTCAGCTTTATGCAGATAGCAACTATGACAGAGTTCTTACCGAACAGAAAAAACTCAAATTAGCCGGATATAACGCAAAAATTATTCCCGTTTCAACCAGCAAAGGTATTATTTATAGACTCAGGATTGACGACCTTCTTTCTGGAATTGAAGCACTCGCTCTTGGAGATAAGATAAGTACTCAGCAAAATGCCTATCATGATTTTTGGATCACAAAATCAAATCCTACACACGAATCTGTTGATGAGAGTCTTGAGGTTCAGAATATTAGTAGTAAAGAAAATATCCAACAAGAGTACTCATCCATTCTGGATAAATATTTTGCTCATGATCTTCAAGGGGCATATGATGATTTTTATTCTTTTATGAAAAAATATCCTAAGAGTGAGCTTGCGGCTAGTGCCCAATATTTTATGGGAGAAGCTCAGTATCAAATGGGTAATCTTACCGAAGCAATTATAATTTTCAGCGATGTTGTTGAACAAAATTCTGCCAAGACTCCTGATGCTCTTATGATGCTTGGCAATTCTTATAATCAGCTGAATGAAAATGACAAAGCTCTTTCCTATTGGAACGAATTGATATCTCGTTATCCACATAATAGGCTTGCTGATATTGCTCAGCTAAAAACCCTTGAGATAAAGGATTGATGCTATGCCCTATGCAATAAGAAACTCTATTATCCTTGGCGTGCTGCTCGTTCTCATCTTTATTGGGGGCATGTTTTCAAATTCTCAATCGGTTAAACGGTTTGAAAAAATTGAAGAGTTGTTTCAAGAAAACCAGCAAACTCTTGATCGACTCATACAGACCAATCCTGATCTTGAAAAGAAAGATGAGATCATTGCCTCTCTTGATGATTGGAAGAAAAGGACTCTGGAAAATAACAAGATAATACTTAAAACAGACAACCCCAGTCAGACTTATCAGTACCTTATTGATATTACCGAAACCTTTGCACCAGACCTTAATTTTAATTTTAAGGTCCTTCAGGGAGGCAAAAAAGGCGATCTTCCTTATAATTCATATACCTTGAACGGTTCAGGAAATATCGAGTCTTTACATTTCTTTATTTATCAGGTTGAATATCAGCCACCTCTCTACGTTATCGAATCTATCCGAATTTCGGAAACCTCTGTTGCACTCAAAGATACAGTCGATTTCTCAATGAAGTTGAATGTTTTTTATGACCAGAAAATCGGCACTTCAATTTCTGAGATACCATTCAGGAGTTTTAGTTATTCAAATCTTACATATAATCCTTTCTATTCACAAATCCATGCACCGTTAGATCGAACTGAAGAAGAGAAGTATATCAATATAAATGCTTCTCTCTTAATCGGTCTTACTCCGGATAAAGTCTTCCTAAGAGATATTAACGGGTCGATTGTCACGCTTGTTCCCGGTTCACGGGTTGCATATGGATATCTCAATTATATACACTGGAAACAGCAATGTGCTGTATTTAATATTAATCGAATTGGTATTAACCAAGAAGTTAAAATGTATTTACAGGGTAATGAATTATGAAAAAAATAATTCTATTAGTTTTAATTTTTTCTCTTATGACAGTTACTTTATTCGCCCAATGGGTCTATGACGAATTTTCATATAAGGAACTGGTTTCCATGACCCGTGACACACCTTTCCCCGAAGCGATAAAAGCACTTGACGTGATGTCTATCCAATTTGAAGGAAAAAAGATCATTAATATGAGTGCCTTTTCGGGAACGATCGGTATTCCGGTTAAAGAAATGTACTGGAAGAATGCTCTCTTTCTTATTATTAATTTCAATGATCTTGTGCTTGAAGACCTTCCCGGGTCCTATGTGATTAAAGATGCGGCTGATGTTCTTGACGAAGAATTGGGAGAAGTACCCGATGTTACACCCCTTACCAAGCAAGTTAAAATATCTTCCATCTTTTTCAAGGCAGATAAATCTGTTCTTAACATCATCGGGATCGATTGGTCAACACTCTTCAACGGCAAGGTCGTTGCTTCTGTAAATTTCAAAGGAGCTGGTGTCGGACAGGATATATTTAATGCCACTGCTGCAACAAAGCTTGAATCCGGAGATGTGTCAATCGATATCAATACACTCTTTAGCATTCTGGAATCTCATCAGAAAGGTACGATCATCGCACGTCCATCCGTAGTCGTAATCTCCGGTAAGAAGGGACAAATTCAAGTCGGCCAGGATTTCTCCGTGAAAAAGAAAGATGATGCAGGTAATGTAACAGACGAATTTTTCCAGACTGGAGTTATCATGACCGTGACGCCTACGGTAGTCGAGGATGAAGATATAGAAGCAATTCACCTCGTTGCAAGTGTCCAAAAAAGCTCTGCAACACCCGGAGAACTCAGTACTATCATTAATAAAAGCGAATCTTCTACAGAAGTCTTACTCTTTGATGGGGAAGAAACAGTCATTGGTGGCTTGTACGATACAGACGAAACAGTAACACGTGTCGGCATTCCTATTTTGAAAGATCTTCCTTGGTGGGTTTTTGGAATACGTTATCTTACGGGCTCAAACAGGCATGAAGCGAATGTAAGAGAAATGATTGTTATTATTAAAGCTGAAATCTCGAAACCTATCAATGAGCGAAAGGCTGAAGCCTTATCCACGCAGCAGCAGATCGAGAATCATCGTCTAAAGAACCAAGATGCGTCAAACCTTTTTAATAATGATGAGGACAACGATGACACAAAGAATAAATAGATTTAGCTTCGTCTTCGTACTGCTTTTCTGTGCAATTATTTTCTTGTTCCTTACAAGCTGCGATCTCACCTTAACTGATCCTGATCTGACTGATGCACCTTCAAATCTCAAGATAAAAAAAACAGATGAGGGCAGGATTGAAATAACATGGACTTATCAAATTCCTGATCATGCGGATTCTGATACACTTTATTTCGTTATCGGCAAGAAAGTTGGCACCAGCAACTGGAACGATAATTATCAGAACATTTCTACTCAGTTTTTCACCTATCTTGACAACATCCCCACTAATGACAGTCTTGTATATGCATACAAAATAAAATTCTACAATAAATCAACCGATGAATCTTCCCCATATTCAGAAGTAATTGCCTTCATGTCCGCTTATTGTGATCCCAGTGATCTTATGGTTGAACAAAAAACTCAGGCACAGATTGAAGTAAGCTGGCAAGACCATTGCGTTGGGGAAGAAGGTTATTATATTGATAAAAAGGTCGGTGTTGGCAACTGGAAAAGTAAATATAGAACCCTCAATGCAAATGCAACTTCTTTTACAGATGACGTAAATCTTTTTGAAGAGGTTTTCTATAGAGTTACAGCATTTGTTGGTACAACAACATCTTCATCAACCGAAAATTCTATCGTCCCAACGCTTTTATCTCCTTCAAATCTTGCATTGCAGAAACTCGACCAAAACAAGATCAAGCTTACATGGCAGGATAACAGTGAAGGAGAAGTTGGTTTCCATATAGACAAA
The DNA here is from genome assembly GCA_030765865.1 of Candidatus Celaenobacter antarcticus. GTDB lineage: Bacteria > Cloacimonadota > Cloacimonadia > JGIOTU-2 > JGIOTU-2 > Celaenobacter > Celaenobacter antarcticus. The sequence continues at coordinate 18,353 of JAVCDK010000067.1, forward strand.
AAGATCGGTGGAAATGACTGGGTCACTAATTATGCCACGGTCGACAGCAACATTATTACTTTTATCGATGACATAACAGAGCCATGCGGAACATTCTACTATAGACTGAATGCGTATTCCGGCACTTATACCTCTGCAAACAGCAATGAAGAACATATAAATATTCTTCTCGATGAAATCGGTTTTGTCAACACACCGGGTGTTGCTCAGGATATTATCACGTCCGGCTGGTATGCTTTTGTTCCTGACAATTATGAGGGCTTGCAAATCATAAATTTTGGAAATCCCGAAAGCCCCGAAATCATTTATACAATGGATGACTTTGAAGACCGTGTGATCTCAGCCGACATCAAAGATGATTTCTTATATGTGACAAGCCACTGCGGAATTGCCGGTCCTGGTGTGATATCAATGGTAGATATTTCTGATCCAAACAATCCGGTTTTAACTAGCAACAGTTTTACATCAGGCATACCTTACGATATTCAAGTAGTTGGAGATTTTGCGTATGTTGCGGATGGAGATAACGGATTGACCGTATTTTTCATTTCTGGCTCAGCCCCTCACTTTGTTACCAATGTTTCAACAGGAGGTCATGCTCAAAGTATTTATATTGATGGTACCAATGCATATATCACACAGGGTTTGGATGGAATCGCAATTTTTGATATTACAGATCCCTTCAATCCCACTTTAAGCTCCACATACGCCACTTCAGGAGCTAAAGATATTTTTGTTCAGAACAATTATGCATTTATCGCTGATAGCGAAGACGGTCTTCTAATTCTTGATGTTTTCAATCCTTCTTCACCTGCCTATACAGCCAGGTTAGAAACGGATGGATTCGCCACCGGAGTTTACGCGAATAACACATATGCATATATTTCCGACTCTGAAGTTGGATTGATCACAATTGATATTTCTTCAATTATAGATCCATTTATACTTGGTTATTATTCGATGACCACAGAACCTTCTTCATTAACTCATTTTTGCAGTTATGCGCTGCTGATCGATAATGAGGGTATGAAGATAGTACAAGTTGGTCCATAAACGTATTTATAAAAAATTTTTGCAGTAGGATGCAATGAAAAAAATATTAAAAAAAACCTAAAATGGAGGATAAGATGAAAAAAATGATTTTAATCATTGGATTTCTTTCTATTCTTTCCGTACTTAACGCAGCCACGATTAATATACCCGCAGATTATGCAACTATACAGTTAGGGATTAATGCTGCAAGTAATGGTGACATTGTTCTAGCACAACCAGGAACTTATGTTGAGAACATTAATTACAATGGAAAAAACATTACTGTTGCTTCATTGTATTTAACAACACAAGACATTTCCTATATTTCACAGACTATTATTGATGGTGGTAATTTAGCAAGTGTTGTAAAATTAGAAAGTGGGGAAGATTCAACTGCTGTCTTAACCGGTTTTACAATAACAAATGGAAATTCAACTGGAAATTCTCCCAACGGTGGTGGTATCTACATTTCTGGATCTGATGTTGTAATTGACAATGTGATAATCTCAGATAACTCCGCAAGCGGTGCTGGTGGCGGGATGTACCTCTATAATTCCGATCCGGTTCTAAATGAGGTGATCATTTCTAATAATAATTCTACTTATGAGGGTGGTGGAATTATGTGCTTTAATTCAAATCCTGTCCTCGAATATGTTACTATTTATGAAAATTCAACTGAATGGAGCGGTGGTGGAATTTGCAGTTACATGAATTCTGAGATTGTTTTGGAGAACGTTACAATTGCTGATAATGTTGCTTTTCAAAATGGAAGTGGTATTGCCAGCTTTTATGGTTCGGATGTCACTCTTTTGAATTCCATTGTCTGGGATAATCCGTCAGAAGAAATTTATGTACATCCTGATGCAACATTAAACGCAACATATTCAGACATCAAAGATGGTGCTGGGCAAACTTATTTTGGAACTGGATGTATTGATGGAGATCCTCTTTTTGCTGATCAGGCAAATAATGACTACCAGATAACATGGGCAAACTTCCCGGATCCTGATTCCTCAAAATCACCATGTATCGACACCGGAGACCCTGATGTCCAATATAATGACCCGGATGGCACAAGAAATGATATGGGAGCATATTATTTTCCACAATCAGGAATTCAGGGAACAATTACTCTCTCCGGAGGTTCAGGTAATGTGCAAAACGTGACTGTTTCCGCAATCTCAGCCACAGACACTACAACTACTTCTCCGGACGAAAATGGTGCATACGTCGTAAGCGTCATTCCCGGCACTTATACTGTAATAGCTGTCTTGGATGGATATTCCGGCAATCCCGTGACTAATGTGATTGTTTCCACCGGGCAAGTTACTACAGGAATTGACATTCAACTAGATGAAGTTCTTCCGGGTTCGATCAATGGAGAGGTTGCCTTGGAAGGTTTAGGTGATGTTACCTCTGTTTTGATTTCAGCTGGAGGTGTAACTACCAATCCTTACTTTGTTGCGACACCTCCTCATTATGAATATGATTTGGAAATTATCGCAGGAACATATGATGTTGTCGCAACTCTGCCAGGTTACTATGATTCAACTCGAACCGATATTGTAGTTCAATCTGGTCAACTAACTACTGATGTGGATTTCACCCTACTACTAATTCATTATGATGGCTATATTGCCGGTAATGTTACCTTAAAAGAGGGAATTGGAAATGTAGAAAACGTAGAAATATCCGCAGGGACCATCACTGAGCATCCTGATTCAAATGGTTATTATGTTATTACAATAAATAATGGAACCTACGATTTAACAGCCTCCTTGGACGACTATGCAACCTTAACATTTGAATCAGTAGTTGTTATTGCAGATGATACGACCGAAGTTGATATCACTCTTATGAATTGGGAAGTTATAACAGGAACTCAATTTGTTATGAGTACTTATATTACTACGACATTGGACGGTGCATTTATTGACGGCTCAAACAGCAACCAATTGGCAGCTTTTGGGCCCGGTGGAGATTGTAGAGGAATTGCCAGTTGGTACACTGGAAGCCATCTTCTTTGGGATGAATCTTATCATTATTGGCCCCTGGACGGATACTGGTACTGTACAATAGTCAGTAATGATAATTCAGGTGAAGCGATCAGTTTCAAAGTATATGATACTGAAACGGACTCAATATATTCTCCTTCAGAAACATTAATCTTTGTGGATTGTACTTGTGATAATGTTGTAGATTTATATGCTCCTTCTCCATCTCACGATTTTGAATTCGATCTGATTGAAGAATGGAACTGGATATCATTCAACCTGGAACCCCCAGACAATTCGGTAGCAACTGTTTTTGACGACTTAACCATTATTGATCCGCCTAATATTGATCCTTATATCCACCAAGTTAGTTACGGGAAACAACTTATACATTCTGCACAATACTGGGCCCCTCCAGTAGGATGGATTCCTTCTTCTCCGTCCAACTTATCTGTGGGAGATGGTCTCAAAGTAAATATGAACCACCCTTATGATAATTTTATATTCAGCGGCACTAAACTCAACCCAATCATGACTCCAATAGAATTATTTGCGGAAAATGTAAATACAACTGGATATAACTGGATTGCCTATATTCCACAAAACAGTTTACCTTTGGAAGAAGCTTTGGTAAGCATTAATGTGGCGAATGGTACCTGTATCAAAACCCAAAACCAATCTGCTGTTTATGATGGTGGTTGGGTGGGTGATTTAACTCATATGTATCCGGGTATAAGTTACATAATTTTGATGAGTGCTGATGATGTGCTGACATATCCTGCAAATACAGTTGCCGATCGTTCATCCCCGCCTATTGTTGAAACCTCACCCAATTATGCAAATTGGGAACTACTTTCCGGAACCAGTCACAATATGATCGTGATGGCTAAACTTCTAAATAATGACAACATAGTTCTTTCACCTGAAGAATATGCTGTTGGTATTTTTGATGAAGATAATGCCTGTCATTCTATTGGAAAATATGTTGATGATTTCTGGTACTTTACTGTTGTTGGAAACGATGAAACAGCAAATCTCCACTTCAGAACTTACCACAATTTGTCGGGTATCACAACGAATAGTGATGAAATAATTTCTTATGAAAAGGACATCATAATAGGTGACCGTGAAGAATCGATTGAAATAGTCCTCAAATCTATAGAGCATTCAGATGCAGAATTCATGCTCTATATAAATCATCCGAATCCATTCTATCTTTCAACCTCGATTCGCTATTACATTCCTGAATCTTCTCATGTTGAACTTACAATTTACAACATTCTCGGTCAGAAGGTTAAGACGCTTATTTCTACACATCAAGAAGTGGGAGAATATACGTTAACCTGGAATGGTTTAGATGAGAACAACAATCGACTTTCAAGTGGTATTTACTTCTATAAACTAACGACCGGCGCATCTTCCGTAGTAAGAAAGATGCTGATGGTACAATAGATATTAACTGGGAAGGAAGCTCATACTTCCTTCCCTCTTTTTTTTATTTAAGGGGCAATCATGAAAAGAATAGTCTTTTGCTTTATAATATTCTTCACTCTCACTACATCTATACTTTTAGCCACACCGCCTGATTGGGAACCAATTCAGGGTACTCAATACTTAATGGTTGTTTTGGGTAAAATATTCCTTTATGCTAATCCTTTTACAGGGGTTGATACCTGTAATATTGCGGGTGGTTTTGGCACTGCGGGAGAATCAGACTGCCGATCTATTGGAATATGGCAAAATTCAAACCCTCCTTACTATGATGGGTTCTGGTACTTTAATATAGTTGGAAATACTAATGGTGAGACCATCTCCTTTAAAATTTACCACGGAACTACTGACTCAATTTATAATTGCCTGGAAACTATTCCTTTTGAAGACGGCGCCATGATTGGTGATCCCTATAATCCTTTCGCTCTTACGGTTGGTTCTGTTGGGACTAACTCTCACAATGTATGCCAGTTAGGGTTTTCTGTATATCCCAACCCATTTGATAGAATTATTACTTTTGACTGCTCGGCAATACATAATAAAATTGAGCATCTTGTAATTTATGATATTAAGGGACGTTTGATAAGAAAATTTACTTATAATGACTTCAGTAACTCCAACATTCTAAACTGGGAAGGCACAGATCTAAAAGGAAGATCAATTCCAGCCGGAATATATTTTTATAAAGTAGAAACAGAGAGCTTGAACTCAGTTGGAAAAATAATATATCTTCAATAAAAATTATAATTTATCATTGGGCTTTCATAATCTTTCGAATAAAGGATTTCAATGAACGAAATAGACCGCACTGCTCTCATCGGTAAAGAAGAAGAATATCTTCAACTAAAAAAAGCTATCGAGACAATGAAGCTCGGCGTTACTATCTCTAATACTAAGGGCGAGATAATTTATACCAATCCGGCTGATGCGCATATGCATGGCTGGGAGCCCTACGATCTGATTGGCAAAGATGTGCGCATTTTTGCCACTACACAGAAATTGCAGCCATGGGTGATGGATCAGGTAATGAAATGGAAAGGAATGATCCGCGAAAGCACGAATATCACAAACACAGGAGAACCCTTTCCCGTTCGTCTTGTTTCCGATATTGTGAGAAATGCTGAAGGTTTGCCCATCGCAGTTGTGACCATATGTGAAGATATTACTGAATCCAAAAAACTCGAGCAAGAGCTGAAGGATAGTGAAGAAAAACTTCGTCAAACACAAAAGATGGACACTATCGGACGTCTTGCCGGTGGAGTTGCACACGACTTCAACAATCTTCTTACAGCAATCAACGGACGGTGTGACCTTCTCCTTCGCAAATTGGACGAAACAAATCCTATGTATGACGATCTTAAAGAAATTCGCAAAGCTGGTGGCAGGGCTGCATCCTTAACGTGTCAGCTTCTTACTTTCAGCAGACAGCAAATAATTGAACCAAAGATACTCGATCTCAATAAAGTAATTGAAGACATTAGAGACATGCTTCAAAGATTGATTGGAGAGGATGTAGTTTTAAGCACGGAATTCGAGGACAACATATACATAAAAGCCGATAGTAACCAGATCGTTCAAATACTTATGAACCTTGCGGTTAATGCAAGAGATGCTATACAAAATGGCGGCAAAATAACTATTAAAACTTTATCTTCAAATATTCGAGAGAATGATGATATAGGGCAGATTGAACCCCTTAAACCTGGAGAATATGCGATAATTGAGGTCAGTGACACTGGTGCCGGAATGAGCAAAGAAACCATTTCACGAATATTTGAGCCCTTTTTCACAACAAAAGAGGTGGGTAAGGGCACCGGGCTTGGGCTTGCTACAGTATATGGAATCATCAAGCAGGGTGATGGCGGCATCGAGGTTGACAGCCAGCTTGGTACGGGCACAACTTTCAGAGTATATTTCCCTCGATTTGAACCAAATGAGGAACAGGTCTTTGAGCCCGAAAAACCAAAAATCGCTTCAATTAGAGCAGAATCAATAGATAAACAATACACAATACTCCTCGTCGAAGATCAAGAGATGGTCCAGGACCTGGTTACAGAAATATTAGAAGAAGACGGCTTCAAGGTTATTACTGCTTATAACGGGTTAAACGCACTTGAGGTCACAAAAGAGTATACAGACCAAATTGATCTTATGCTTACGGACATCATAATGCCGGAAATGAACGGAAGAGAACTTGCTGAAAGAATGAGGGTTGAAAAACCACTACTTAAAATTCTTTTCATGTCTGGTTATACCGGTGAAGAGATGCGAAATCGTGGTGTGCTGGAACCAGGAACTAACTTTATTCAAAAGCCTTTCTCGCCAGATTCATTAGTGGAAAAAGTAAGAGAAGTACTCGAAGGATAAATTAATCACTTCCCTACGCAGAATCTGTCAAATATAGAATTTATAATATCCTCATTGCTTATTTTCCCAACTATTTCCTCAAGATATTCACTTGCTTCATGGAGATCAAAAGCAATGAACTCAAGCCCTCTTTTTGCCTGTGTTGCTTCTATTGACTGGTTTATCGCAATCAAGCTCTTTTCCGCAGCACTAAGCTGCCGGGAATTAGTAATCAAACCAACAGCTAAATCATCTCCGCTTACATTAATATTTTCGAGAATAATTTTCTTTAACTCTTCTATTCCACTTCCCGTTTTGGCAGAAATGAGAATCGAACCTTGATTTATCCCTTCAATCTTTTGTTTCAAATCTGATTTATTTAACACAGATATCAATTTTATTCCTTCAAAGTTTGGTATTGATGTTTCACGTGAAACAGAACAATCTTCGATCCACAAAATAAGATGTGCATTCGTCAAAACTTTATATGATTTCTCTATCCCAAAACGCTCGACTTTATCTGCTCTTTCTCTTAAACCTGCAGTATCAAAGAGCTTCACTAAATATCCTTCAAGGGCTATATCCTCTTCAATGTAATCTCTTGTTGTGCCGGGAACGTCTGTCACGATTGCTCTTTCGTTCTCAATGATTTTATTGAACACACTAGATTTACCTGCGTTTGGAGGTCCTGCAATAACTACCCGATAGCCATCGTGAAGTATGAGTCCCTCATGAGCAGTTGTGATCAACCTCTCTATTTTCGATTTTATCCTTTTTAAAATGGTGAGATAATCCTGATATTTCTTGTGCTCCAACCCCCGATCAGAAAAATCTATATCTAATTCTATCTCAGATCTAACGGACGTTATTTCCTCCATAATCTGATTGATTGAATTATATAATTTCCCCTCAAGTTGATATATCGCTGATTCTAATGAATGTTTTGTTGACGCATGAATTAAATCAATGACGGCTTCTGCTTCTGTTAGATCCATTTTTCCGTTAAGAAATGCTCGTTTTGTAAATTCACCCTTCTCCGCATGTCTTGCACCATTTTTTAGTATAGTCTGAAGAACGCTTTGAGTCACAAAAGCGCCCCCATGACAACTTATCTCTGCTACATCTTCACCAGTAAAACTGTTTGGTTTTTTGAAAATGGAAACAAGTGCTTCATCTAACAATAAATTGTCATTATAAATCTTGCCGTAATATATGTGATGCGACTGCATGTCATCTGTGTGGGTATTTGACTTGAACGTTTTCTCTATTATATCAATACAATCTGAACCACTAATCCTTATTACAGAAATCCCGCCAATGCCCGGTGGTGTTGAAACAGCTGCAATCGTGTCACTGTGTCGTGTCATAAAATAAGTATTAATGAATAAATATTTTTTGCAGTTAGACCTATCTTTTTCCTTAAAATATCCGCATCACCATATGTAACAAATTCATCAGGAAGCCCAAAACGATTAATAGCAAAATTAATTTTCAGCTCATTACATTTTTCAAGAATCGCTGAACCAAATCCCCCGTAAATTGCATTTTCTTCGATTGTAATGATATTTTTAACTTTCTTCTCGTACAGTTCATTTAATATATCTCCGTCAATCGGCTTGATAAATCGAGCATTTATGAGGAATGGGGCAATATTTTTCGTCTTTAACTTTTTGTAAACCTCAAACCCTATCTTGAAACTTGTTCCAGCACACAATATGGCTGTCTTCTGTCCCTCGTATACTACTTCAAATTTACCCAATCTAATTCTTTCTTTTTTAAGATTATACTCATCAATCACGCCTCGAGGATACCGAACGGCTATTGGACCCTTGTCATATTTATTCATAAACAGAAGCATTCTTTTAAGCTCATCTCCATCCTTTGGAGCCATGATAACCATATTCGGTATGCACCGTAAGTAAGAAATATCAAAGGCGCCGTGGTGTGTTGGTCCATCTTCTCCCACAAGACCGGCTCTGTCGATTGCAAACCTCACGGGCAGTTTTTGTAGTGCCACGTCGTGAATTATCTGATCATACGCGCGCTGAAGAAAAGTCGAATATATCGCCACATAGGGTTTCAGTCCTTCAGAAGCGATGCCGGCAGCAAAGGTTACTGCATGCTGTTCTGCGATTCCTACATCATAGAATCTGTCACCAAATCTATCCCTGAAATCACTAAGGCCTGTGCCGTCACACATTGCTGCTGTAATTGCAACCACATCTTTGTCTTTTTCGGCAATTTTTGTCAGAGTGTCTCCAAAAAGCTTAGAGTACGAGGGTTTGGGATGTTTTACCCTTTTCTTATTTATTTCCCCTGTTATATTATTAAAAGATGAAATGCCATGAAACTTTGTTGCATCTCTTTCTGCAAACTCATATCCCTTGCCTTTTTTTGTGATCATGTGTACAAGGGCAGGTTCGCTAATGTTGTTCCGTACTTGTTTTAGTATTTTTATTGCTGTGGGTAGATCATGACCGTTTATCGGACCTATATACCTAAAACCAAGATCTTCAAAAAGACTATTGGGAATTATCATATTTAGGATGCTATCTTCAAATCTTCGAGCACCTGTAATAATTTTATTTCTAACGCCCCTCGGCAAAGACTGCACCATTTCCCACACATCATTTTTGATGCGGTTATAGTGTCTGCCCGAAAGCACGTTCGCCAGGTAGTGGTGGATCCCTCCAACATTTTTTGATATAGACATCGAATTATCATTGAGGATAACAATAATATCTTTTTTTAAGCCACCAATGTTGTTCAACCCTTCGTATGCTTCACCTGCAGTGAGTGCTCCATCTCCAATAACGACAATTGTTTTTTCGGGTGTTTGTTTTTGTTCTTTTGCTACAGAAATCCCAAGAGCGGCAGAAAGTGATGTGCTGCTATGTCCCACGCCAAAAGCGTCATACTTGCTCTCTGAGATTGAATTAAAGCCGCTCAATCCGCCATATTGCCGTAAGTTCTCAAATGCCTTATTCCGCTCTGTTAGTATTTTATATGCATATGATTGATGCCCGACATCCCAGATTATTCTATTCTTCAGCGGATCGAATACATTTAAAAGTGCGACCGTAACCTCTACCACTCCGAGACTTGGAGCAAGATGTCCTCCTGTTTTTGACGTAACTTCAATAATTCGGCTTCTCAAATCTTTGCATAATTCTTTTAGGTCAAGCATATCCAAAGTTTTAATATCATTAGGATTCTGTATTTTTTCTAACATGTAACTTCTCCATTCTTAACTAGTGCAGTAAGCTCCCCAATCCATTCTAATATTTCCTCTCTTCCAATCCTTGATTTTGAAGAGAATCCAATAATTTCGTGCTGCGGCAATAACAGAAACTGATCCTTTAGCATCCTTATCTTGATCGCTGCCTGGGACTTGCTTAATTTATCAGCCTTTGTCGGAACAAGCAGCATCTCTTTTCTATGAGATGCAATCCAATCTTTCGCTTCAATATCCTTTTTATCTGCATTATGCCGCAAGTCCACAATCAATATTAATCCGCAAAGATTTTTTCTCCTTGAAATATAATCATCTATAAGTATTTTCCATGCGTGCTGTGTTTTCTCTGATATTTTTGCATATCCATAACCTGGAAGATCGGCAAAATTAATCTTTTCTTTCTGAACATTAAATTTGCATGAAACCTCAAAGATGTTTATCGTGCGGGTCTTACCTGGTTTCTTGCTGATTTGAGCAAGATTTTTTCTTTGAAGTAATGTATTTATCAAAGATGATTTGCCAACATTAGAGCGACCAATAAAGGCAATCTCAGGAAATTCACTTTGCGAAAGATCTGTAAATTTATATGCGCTTTCGATAAACTTAGAATCAATAACTTTCATGTTGCCGATAAATTACAGAATATTTTTCTGATTCGCTTACTTCAATTTCAAACACAGATGTGCTTTCATTATTAAAAACCAATTGAGCTTTTTCAAATATTTTTTGTGCAATCAATTCAGAAGTAGGGTTGGAATTCTCAAAGCATTTTAAACTGTTAAGATTTTCATGATCAAATTCTTGCAATAAATTATTGAACTTACTCTTCAGAATTTTAAAATCTATGGTCATTCCAAGTTCGTCAATTTTATTACATTTCAGTGCAAGACGAACATTCCAGTTGTGTCCGTGCACTTTTGCGCAGTCGCCTTTGTAGCCCACAAGATTGTGGGCAGCGCTGAAATTACTTTTAATATTAATAATAAACATAGCTACCTTCACATATGAGCTTATTTATTATTGTAATTTGTTGTCAAAATATTCTATACTTTCTTGACAGCATTAAACATATTTTAAGCCTGAGTATTGCCATGGAGGTACTAATGATTAAGAAATCAATAGTTGAACGCGTCCTTCAAAAAGCGCTTTCAAACGGAGCAGATTTTTCTGAAATTTTTTTGGAAGATTCTACTACTTCAACTATGCAACTACTTGATAGTAAGATAGTAAATTCCATCACCGGAAATGATTACGGCGTTGGCATACGGGTTTTTTATGGACATAAAGCGATCTATGCTTACACAAATGATGTCTCAGAAAAAAGTCTTCTCAAAGTTGCAGAAGCTGTGAGCAAAGCTGGAATCGGAGAAAAATCTCTGAAAATCGTCCCCCTAACTCAAACATTATATGATTCTCCTCACAAAATTCTTACACCCTTTAACTCTGTGCCTAATCAGGATAAAATAGCTTTTGTTCATTTAATTGATGCAGCTTCTCGAAATTTCTCAGATTATATTTCTCAAGTGAGTATTAATTATATGGAAAAAGTTCAGAATGTCATGATAGCAAACAGTGAAGGATTATTTACTCAAGATCAGAGAACTTATGCTCGTGTATACGTGAGCTCTATTGCGCATAAGGACAACCAGATGCAAACTGGATCAGAAGGACCAGGTGCACTAATGGGCTATGAATTCTTCAAGAACCTCGCCGCTGAAGAACTTGGCAGAACAACAGCAGAAAGAGCTGTTAAAATGCTGCTCGCTGATTATGCTCCTAGTGGCAAATTCCCTGTTATTATCGGAAATGCGTTTGGCGGTGTAATATTTCACGAGGCGTGCGGACATTCTCTTGAAACAACATCTGTCGCAAAAGGGGCTTCCGTGTTTGCAGATAAGCTGAATACTCAGATTGCAAATCCATGTGTTACTGCGATAGATGATGGGACAATGCCAAACAGGTGGGGCTCTACTACTGTTGATGATGAGGGCAATCCTACCCAAAGAACTGTTCTGATAGACAAGGGTGTACTCAAATCATTTATGGTCGACAAACTTGGAGGAATGAAAATTGGTTTCCCCCCAACTGGAAGCGGCAGAAGGCAGTCTTACAAATTCGCCCCAACATCACGTATGAGAAATACTTACATTGATAAGGGTCCAGATACAATTGATGATATGATATCTTCTGTCGGATTTGGATTGTACGCCAAAAAGATGGGCGGTGGTTCTGTGCAACCAGGAACGGGTGACTTCAATTTCTCTGTAGGCGAAGGATATCTTATTGAAGGCGGTAAGGTTACAAAACCAGTTCGTGGCGCCACCTTGATAGGCAACGGAAAAGACATTCTCAAGAGGATCAGTATGGTCAGCGATGATCTTAAGCTTGCTGAAGGGATGTGTGGCTCTCAAAGCGGGATCGTCCCAACTTGTGTAGGTCAACCGACAATTAAAATCGAAGAGATTGTTGTCGGCGGAAGAAAGGAGAAGTAATGTTTGAAAAAGAATTTCAGGACATACAGTATCTCGCCAAAAAGCATGAAATCCAGCATTATGATGCATATCTTTCAAAATCGAAGTCATTTTCAGTAAAAATCTTCCACCATGATATTGATACTTTCAAATACTCAGATTCAATCGGTCTTGGAATTAGAGTTATCATTGATGACATTACAGGTTATTCATATACAGAGAAATTAGACAAAGAATCACTCAACAAAGCCCTAGTAAGTGCCAAGAACAACGCAAAAGCAGTTGATTTTAAAGAAATAGCGATCTTGGAAAACTATCCGTCCATCAAAGAAGAACTCGATATTTATAACAAAGACCTTGAAAATATTCCGGTTGAGAACAAGATTGAGAAAGCAAAAGAACTAGAAAAAATTGCGCTGGCCTCAGACAAAAGAATCATTAATGTTCCCCATGCACTTATTGGTGATAATGAATCTCTTTTCAAAATTGCTAATTCTACCGGTTTGAACAAAGAATATACAACAAATGCGTGTTATGGTCTTTCTTTTTGTCTTGCAAAAGAAGGAGACGAAACAAAATCTGGTGCTTTTGAAATTATGTCTCGTGATTTTAATGACATTGATCCCAAAAAGATAAGCAAAGAAGCAGCCCAAAAGGCACTGGAACTATTAGGTGCGCGGGAAATTCAATCCGGCAACTATCCTGTCCTTTTCAACAATGAAATGTCGGCAACATTATTGAGCACATTCTGGAGTATCTTTTCAGCTAAAAAAGTACAGGAAGGTCAATCTCTCATGAGGGAACAGCTGGGAAAGAATGTTGCTCATTCCATTGTAAATATTATCGATGACGCATTACTCAACACGGGCTATAATACCCGTCCCTTCGACGATGAGGGTTATCCATCACAAAAGACTGTGCTGATTTCTGATGGTAGATTGCAGTCCTATCTCCACAACACAATTACCGCTCTTAAGGATGGTACAATTTCAACAGGTAACGCAAGTAGATCTTTCAAAACTTCAATCAATATTTCACCATCGAATTTATACATTAAGCCCGGGTCGTCTTCAAAGGACGATCTTTATTCTGTGTTTCCCAAGTGTATTGAAATTGTCCAGTTATCAGGTATGCACAGTGGCTGCAATACGATTTCGGGAGATTTTTCAATGGGCGCACAGGGCTTTTACTGCGAAGGCGGACAAAGAAAATATCCAATTCACAATTTTACAGTCTCCGGAAATTTCCTCAACCTGCTGAAGCACATAGTTGGTCTTGCAGATGATCTCAAATTCAAACTTTCTGCAATCGGATCACCTTCAATTCTTGTCGAGAATCTTTCAATCAGCGGATAACATTATGCGTGTAGGATTCCTCCAGTTTTCACCTGAACTGTTTCACGAGAAACAGAACCTTGAGAAAATTTCCAAGATGTTGAATAATTGCAGTACCGATCTCGTTGTTCTTCCTGAGCTTTGTACAAGCGGATATTCATTCAATTCCAAAAACGAGATGGAACCTCTTTCCTCAACCGCGGATGGGAGAATTCCCGATTTCTTCAAACATATTGCTGAACGTGAGGATACTGCTCTTGTGGCTGGATTTCTCGAAAAAGATGGAAATCAATTCTACAATTCTCAAATTTTTATTGATCCTTCCGGAACTCAAACAATATATCGGAAAATTCATCTTTTCTTAAACGAAAAGGATCTTTTTGAAGCAGGAAATTCTGGTTTTAAGATTGCAAAGTATAATGACGCTTCTCTTGGGCTTATGGTTTGTTTTGATTGGATATTTCCCGAATCTGCACGCACGCTGTCGGTTATGGGTGCAGATATACTATGCCATTCTGCAAATCTCGTTTTGCCTTTCTGTCAAAAAGCTATGATAACCAGATCTATTGAAAATCATGTATATACAATAACCAGTAATCGAGTCGGAATTGAAAGAAGTGGGGATCAGGCACTTACTTTTACGGGAATGAGCCAGATAACTGATCCACAAGGCAATATTTTAGCTCAGGCAAACGAAGTTGAGGAAGTGCTGATTGCTGTCGATATAGATCATACAACTGCAAAAAATAAAATGATAACCGAGAAAAATCACTTGTTTGAGGACAGAAGAAAAGAATTTTACGAAGTGTAATTATTTCTTACATTACAAATACATGTAATTCTGGGACGTCAAAAACTTGACACCAAATCAGGGCTCTCAGAATTGCACATTCTAAAGTACATCTGGAGGTTTAGCTGTGAAAAGAACGTTTCAGCCGCATAATAAACCAAAGAAAACTTCTCATGGTTTTCGTAAAAGAATGAAAACCAAAGATGGTAGAGCAATATTCAAACGCCGTCGTGCAAAACGTCGCAAAAGACTGTCCATATAATGACGCGTGAAGAGAATTACCTCTCAGGCAGAATTTGATCAACTCAGAAAGCATGGTATACGAAAACGTACCCGGTATTTTGACCTTGTCTCGTGCGCTGTTGATAAAGGCAACGATTTCGGACTTGCCGTTATTGTATCAAAGAAAGTTGCAAATGCTGTGAAAAGAAATAAGATCAAGCGCTGGATAAAGAACTTTGCTTATACTCATATTGATTTATTTCATATAAATAATAACTATCTCGTAATAGCCAAGCGGGGTATTTATGAGTTCGGTCACGATAACATATATAACGAACTTGAAAATGTTCTTGAAGAATGTGAATAAGATCATAAACCATTTTTTCGTACTTTTGATAACAATTTATCAAAAAATCATCTCACCCATTTTCCCTGATTCGTGCCGCTTTTATCCATCCTGTTCCACTTATGCAAAGAGCGCATTTCTGAAATATGGATTTCTAAAAGCGATGTATTTATCTTCCTGGCGCATTCTCAGGTGCAATCCCTGGTCAAGAGGAGGATTTGATCCATTACCATAAAGGATAAGTAAATTATGGATAAAAAAACAATTATTGCCCTTATTTTGATATTTGTTGTATTTTATTTGAGCAGCAAATTCTTTTGGAAACAACCTGTACCACCTCAAACACAACAATATGCTACAGAAAACACTCAACAGGTAGCAAAGCCACCAATGATTCCCCCGACTCAAGAGAATGACCTTGAAGCAGATGTTACACCATTGGACCTGCAGTCCGACATCCCGCTAAATAATGATATTGTCCTTGAAAATAACGATATAAAGGTTGTGCTTACGAACCGTGGCGGAAATATCAAACAGGTCGTATTGAAAAATATCAAAAACGAAGCTCAGGAAGACGCGGTAAATCTCTTTATCAAAGAAAGCGGCATGTTCAATATTGTGTTTTATACAAGCAGTGATACGATCAATTTCAGAAAACAGAATCTTGAGTATACATATGATGAATTCACTGCAACTTTCTTTATAGAAAAAGACTTTAAACGGATTTTCGAGAAGCATTATTCCATTGATGATAACTATACGGTGAATATAACAATAAAAGCTGATGGTCTTGGCTTTATTGATACGTACGACATTCAGCTCGATGCCGGCATTTATTATGATCAAAAGGGCGATAAGCGTTTCAACACTTATATTAATGTTGTATCTTATGTGGATAATAATATAAATAAAATCAGCTTGAAAAAAGCGAAATCCGGCGCTGCACAATATGGTAACATTACCTGGACATCGCTAAAATCAAAATATTTCATGGTCGCAACAATTCCGGAGAGAACTGTAAAACTAAGAGAAATATTTGTAGCTGCGGATAATAATGCAATCCTTGAAAATGCACAAATCGAAGTTGGAAGAAATTCGATTGATCATTCGTTCCAATTTTATTGTGGTCCGGTTGATTATGACCGCTTGCGCGCTTTTAATATTGGGCTGGAAGATGTAATGAATTTTGGCTGGAAGCTTCTTCGTCCCATAAGCAAATTGATCCTAAAATTATTGAAATTCATTCATTCTCTCATTCCAAATTACGGTATTGCGATCATTATTCTCTCGATAATCATCAAATTTGTATTTTACCCGTTAACTCATAAAAGCTTCACCTCTGCTCAAAAAATGCAACGGGTACAGCCACACATAAAAGAACTGCAAGCAAAGTATAAAGGGAATCCCCAGAAGCTCCAGAAAGAAACCATGAAGCTTTACAAAGAGCATGGGGTCAGTCCGTTAGGCGGATGTCTGCCACTGCTCATCCAGTTCCCATTCCTTTTTGCTTTATATCCTGTCCTCCAATCCACTATCGAGCTTCGACATGCGGGCTTTATCTTTTGGATTAAGGATCTTTCTATTCCCGATCCATATTATATCATGCCTATCCTCATGGGAATCACGATGTTCTTTCAGCAGAAATTGATGTCCCAGAAACCGACTCCGAATATGGATGAAAAGCAGCTTGCACAACTCAAAACACAGAAATTTATGATGTACGGAATGCCGATTTTCTTTGTGTTTATCTTCAAATCTTTACCGGCAGGGCTTGTCCTTTACTGGTTTACATATAATATCCTTTCCGTGATGGAGCAACTTTCAATCCGAAAAAAGACCCAATCGCTTTCACAGGAAATCATAGTAGATAAAAAGAAATAAATATAATATAGGGTGTGCTAGGCGGGAAGCCAGCGGTGTCCTGTAACCTGCAATCCGCTATAGCAGGGCTGAATTCCAATCTGCGAGATTTGATGTCTGTCTGTGTGGTATGCAAGTGGTGTTGAGAGTCAAGTCTAACGCAATCGGGCTCTGCGAATTTTGTCAGGACCGGAAGGTAGCAGCAATAAACAGTTCGTCTGATGTGCCGTTAGTAATCTTGGCTTGAGCTAACTACAAAGCACCTTTCAGAATAGAATTTCAATGTGCGGTGCACACCCATTTTCGTATATGATAAAAGATAAAAGCTCAACAGAAAAAAAGCAAGTTCGCCTACCTATAGCTGTGAGAATAATTTTCGGCTTTCTTTTTGGTCTGCTTGCAGGTTTCATCTGGCATAAAGTTGTCGGGTGCAGTTCCGTCGCATGTCCAATCACCTCAAACTACCTGTACTCGCTTGGCTTCGGCGGATTTGTCGGGGTGCTTATTTCCCTATTTTAATATGAAATACAAACATCTTTTTGGACCTGTTCCGTCACGACGGCTTGGTTTATCCCTTGGAATAGATCCTATCCTCTATAAAACCTGCTCCTTTGATTGCGTGTATTGTGAATGCGGAGCTACAACGAGACTCACATATACACGAAAGGAATATATTTCAGTTGCTGAAATTATTTCAGAACTCGATTCATTTCTCTCTCCCAAACCCATCCTTGATTATATAACCTTTTCGGGCTCGGGTGAGCCAACTTTGAATATCGGAATAGGAAAAATAATCTCGTTTCTCAAACAAAAATATCCACAGTATAAGATCGCTGTGCTTACAAACAGTTCTCTTTTTTTCTATCCTGAAATTCGTAAAGAACTATTGCTTGCAGATGTGATAATACCTTCTTTAGATGCTGTTTCTAATAACATTTTTCAGAAAATAAACAGACCTGTTAAGGGGATCAGACCGGTTGATATCATTCAGGGACTTATTAACTTTCGCAAGGAGTTCCCTGGAAAAATTTGGCTCGAGATATTTATCTTACACGGCATCAATGATACGGATGAAGAAATTGATAAGTTTCATATTGTTCTAAAGAAAATCAAACCTGATCTGATACAACTGAACTCTCTTGATAGACCCGGCACAGAAAATTGGGTCATTCCGGCTGATGAAGAAACTCTCGTAAAAATTAAAAAGAGGTTCAAGGATCTGCCTGTTGTCATGATTAGTAATTATCAAAAAAGAGAAAAGGTTAAATCCTATAATCTCAAAATCGAGGATGCAATTATTGCAACCATCTCTCGACGACCCTGCACTGCAGATGATCTTTCCGAAATTTTGGACATTCATCTTGCTGAGCTGAACAAATATCTTGATGCCTTACAAGAAAAAGGTATGATCAAGGCAGTGAAAAAACCACGCGGTCTTTTCTTCAGAGTAAAGGAATAGGATGCCAATTCTGCTTATCTGGCTTGGCTTCTTTTTTTCGTTAACTATAATGATACTTATCGCGAGAAAGAACCTATGGCTTGGCTTCATTATCGGTGCACTGATACTAGGTTTTATTAATCTCAAGCCCGTTCTTGTCTTCCAGCAGATCAAAAGCACTATCCTCGATCCCGCAATACTTTTACTGGGTGTCGCTGTCGGTATAATACCCCTCATCGGTGGCGTGTTAGATAAATCAGGATTAATGGATGGGATGTTTAACAACCTTCGTTTGAAACGGAAATTATTTCTCATTTTCGGGCC
>JAVCDK010000028.1 GCA_030765865.1 Candidatus Celaenobacter antarcticus
GATGGTACGAAAGTATCTCATCAATATCTCTGTTTTCATACGCCATCCAATACCCCTCCAGTATGTCTTCAAGTCCCCTATGGAATGCGTGCTGTTCTTTCATGGAAACCTCCGAAATTTTAATTTATATTTTACTTCACAGATTACTGGTTTGCCGTCAAGTTATTAATCATACACCCAAGCTTCTCAGCGCTCTCGTTACCAAGCCCTTGACTGGTGACGCTTAATGCTACTAAACGAGAAAATCGAATTTCTTTCAAATTTTAAAGATATAAAAAACGGAACAGTAAAATCATTAGAAAGATTTCATTGACACAAACTCCCAGCCCTTTCTTTCTTTGAAAAAAATCTTTATGGAGAAGGATTAATGGACAAATTATTGCTCCTGGGGGATGAAGCTCTGGCACAAGGTGCACTTGATGCAGGTCTTTCCGGTGCGTACGGTTACCCCGGCACACCCTCAACAGAAATCTTCGAATATGTTCAACACAGCAAAGAAGCTGCACAGCGAAATGTACATCGCACCTGGTCTGCGAACGAAAAAACAGCAATGGAAGAAGCGCTCGGTATGTCCTATTCGGGCAAACGCACCCTGGTAACTATGAAGCATGTGGGTCTCAATGTTGCAGCAGATCCGTTTGTGAACTCCGGTATCACAGGCACGAACGGAGGACTTGTTGTTGCTGTTGCAGATGATCCTTCCATGCACTCATCTCAAAATGAACAGGATTCACGTCATTACGGCAAATTCGCACTTGTTCCAGTTTTCGAGCCATCAAACCAACAGGAGGCATATAACATGCCCTTTGATGCCTTCGCACTTTCCGAAAAATATAAAACACCTGTTGTTATTAGACTTGTTACACGCCTGTCGCACTCCCGTGCAGGTATTTTTCGCACAAATCAGCTTAAAGAGAATGAGATCAAGCTTCCTGAAAATCCGAATCAATTTGTACTGCTCCCTGCTTTTGCACGAGAAAATTATAATAATCTTATAGAGAAACAGAAAATCCTGGAAAAGGAATCCGAAAACTCAAAATATAACGAATATTATGATGGAAAAGATAAATCACTCGGTATTATTGCCTGTGGGCTCGGCTACAATTATGTGAAAGAAAACCACGTTGAAGCTGAGTGCGAATACCCCATTTTGAAAATATGCCAGTACCCGCTTCCAAGAAAGATGATCTCAAAAATGATCGACGAGTGCGATGAAGTGCTTATTGTAGAAGACGGAATGCCTGTGGTCGAAGAATGGCTTCGCGGCTATCTTGATAATAGTCTCAACATAAAAGGGCGTATGGATGGCACGCTGCCGCGCGTTGGAGAGCTAAATCCTGCAAAATTACGAACTGCGCTTGGGCTTGAACCTCATCCCATAAAAGAAGTCCCGGTTATCGTAAAGGGACGTCCGCCCCAATTGTGCAAGGGATGTCCGCACCGGGATTCATATGCTGCTCTTAATGAAGCAATGAAACAATATGGACCCGGTCATGTTTTTGGCGATATTGGATGTTACACGCTTGGGTTCCTTGCACCTTTTCATGCAATCAATAGCTGCGTGGACATGGGTGCTTCGATCTCGATGGCTGTGGGCGCTGCGGGTGCAGGACTGTTCCCGGCAATTGCTGTGATCGGCGACTCCACATTCGGGCATTCCGGCATGACTCCGCTTCTTGATGCGGTAAACTCAAAAGCGAATATTGTTGCGTTTATTCTTGATAACGGTATTGTAGCAATGACAGGCATGCAAATCTCCGCAGTCACCGGTAAGATAGAAGAGATCTGCATGGGTGTCGGTGTTGAAAAAGATCATATTCGTGTTATCAATCCCCTGAAAACTCACCATGAAGAAAATGTGAAGATCATTCAGGAGGAAATAGATTATAATGGCGTGTCTGTTATTATTCCCCGCCGTCCCTGTATTCACATTGCAGCAAAACTGCGTAAGCAGAAGTAGCAGGAGGTCATCATGAAAAAAGATATTATACTTGCAGGTGTCGGCGGACAGGGTATTCTATCCATTGCAACGATCATTGGTTATGCAGTTGTGCAATCAGATCTAAACCTAAAGCAAGCAGAAGTTCATGGCATGTCACAGCGCGGTGGTGCAGTAGAATCCCACCTTCGAATCTCCAATAAAGAAATTCATTCCGATCTTGTCCCCCATGGTCGCTCAGATATGATCATCTCGTTGGAACCAATGGAATCACTTCGTTATTTCCCCTATCTCAAACATAACGGCTGGCTCATCACTAATATTACTCCTTTTGTGAATATTCCGAATTATCCGGAAATGGAACATCTTCTCAAAGAAATAAGAGGACACAAAAACAGCATTGCGATCGACGGTGATGCCATCGCAAAAAAAATCGGTTCTCCCCGCTCAACGAATATGGTTATACTTGGTGCAGCTGCCCCTTTCCTTGAAATTCCTTTTGAAATGCTCGAGAATAGCATTCGGACAGTTTTTTGCCGCAAGGGTGAAGACATCGTGAAAAAAAATCTCGATGCTCTGAGCCGTGGACGGGACTTTGCTGAAAAGCACATACAAAAATAATTTATGAATAATCATAAAAATCTTGTAACCCGGCTCAAGCAGTTCATCCATCATGAGAACCTGATCGAACAGGGTGACAAACTGCTTATTGGAGTTTCCGGCGGCATTGATTCCACAGTACTCCTGTATTTATTGAAGAAAATCACAGCAGAATTCAAGCTTACGACTCTTGCTGTGCATATCAACTACAATCTTCGTGGTAAGGAATCCATAGAGAACGAGCGATTCACAAAAAACCTCTGTTACAAATGGGGTATCCCGCTTATCGTTCACAACGTCTCGATCACTGATGAATCCAATATTGAAAATGCTGCACGAAAAATTCGCTACGGGATATTCCGAGACCTGTTGAGAAAATATAACTTTAATAAGATCGTGGTCGGGCACAACATGAATGACCAGGCAGAGACTTTCCTCATGCACCTATTCAGGGGGAGCGGCTTCACCGGCTTGAAGGGTATGCTTCCAAAGAGCCGTAGTGTCATTCGTCCCCTGCTGGTTTTCAAGCGTGAAGAAATCGCTGCTTTTGCCGAGAAAAACAATATCCAATTTTCTCACGATTCATCCAATGACGATCTGGGGTATGACAGAAATAAGATACGCCACCGCATTCTTCCTATTATCCTGGAACAGTTCAACCCGACAGTTATCAATAAAATCTACGACAGCTCTCATATTTTTCAAAAAACCGATATGTTCCTGCAAACCCACAGTAAAGACATTTTTAAGGATGTTGTTCTTCAAAATGAGGGTGATGAATATGTTGTACTTCTGGACAAACTCAAGCAAAGCGAGGTACTTTATTTCTATGTATTCAGAAAGATCTTCGGCTTATTGTCGGGTTCCGAATCAGATTTTTATTCCGCACATCTTTCAGAAATTTACGAACTGCTGAGAAGACCCGGAGGCAAATTTATTCACCTGCCCCACAATATTTTCGTCGTGAAAAGCGCTAATACGCTTATTTTTAAAATGTCACCCCCAAATTATACGGCTTCTGATTATTCCCGTGAGATCAAGCGATACACACGGCAAATCCTATTCGATGACTACTATATAACACAGTCGGAAATAAAGGTAATGCCCATTCACGGATTCAATTTTCATGAAGATGATGCATGCTATATCGATTTTGATAAAGTAACTTTCCCGCTTACGGCACGTTACCGTCGGCAGGGAGACAGCTTCACTCCGCTTGGAATGCAGAATCCAAAAAAGCTTAAAGAATTTTTTATCGATGAAAAAGTACCTCGGCTCGAGCGAAAGAAAAAGATCATCATAGAAGATCAAAATAGGATCATCTGGATAGCAGGTATGCGCATACATGAATATGCGAAGGTGACTTCCCGGACTTCACACGTGCTCCGAATTAAAATTATGAAAAAACTCGAGGACTATCGCAAAGCGCGACGTTTATAAATAAATGTTTTGCCAATCCCCGGTTGAGAGTATATTATACCTAAACGTTTTTAATTAAATATACAAAAGGGTTTCGTATGCACAATGACATAGAAAGAATTCTTTTTTCAGAACAAGATATTAAGAAAAAAGTAAAAGAACTTGGTGAGCAGATTTCAAGGGATTACAAAGATAAAAATCCCATTCTCATAAATATTCTCAAGGGTGGAGTCGTATTTCTGGCAGACATCATCAGGTCTCTGAACATCCCTATTGAGATCGAGTTCATGGGAGTGGCGAGTTACGGTAATTCCACAAAAAGTTCTGGTGTCGTTCAAATCACAAAAGATTGCAATGTTGATATCAGTGACCGGCACGTGCTGATCATAGAAGATATCGTTGATACCGGACTATCACTGAACTATATTACACGTTATCTTCAGGGTAAGAACCCCAAGTCCCTAAAAATGTGTGTACTGCTGGATAAAGTCGATTCGCACGAACCTGATATCGGAATGGCATACAAAGCTTTTGAGGTGCCAAATGAGTTCATCGTAGGATATGGTTTGGATTACGATGAGAAATATAGGAATTTACCCTATATCGGAATTTTAAAAAAGGAGATATATCAGTAAATGGCTAATCAAACACCGCCGGATAAAAATCAACCTCCAAAAAATAAATTACCTGTCAAAACGCCAAAAGGAAGCTCCCTCCTTGTCTGGCTTATTGTCATTCTTGCAGTCGTTGCCTTCTTCCAGCTTTTCTCAAGCGGATCAGGTTCATCAGAGGCATCCTACTCCCAGTTTCGGCTGGATCTGGAATCAGGAAAAGTAAATAAGATCATCTTCAGCGGAAGAGACATAACCTACTTTATTGGCAACACGAAAAATATTACCAATATTCCTTTTGACGATCCTGATCTTGTAAAAAATATTGCAACAACCTATAAAGACATCGAGATCATATCCAAGAAACCATCAATATTTACAACACTTCTCTCATACTGGCTTCCCTTCATCATATTCATTGGATTCTGGATCTTTATCATGAGAAGAATGCAGGGCGGAGCAGGAAAAGCATTCAGCTTTGGCAAAAGCCGTGCAAAAATGTTCACGGGCAGCCGTTCGAACAAGACCTTCAAAGATGTCGCTGGTGTAGATGAAGCAAAAGAAGAACTTGAAGAGATCATTGATTTTCTCAAAGATCCTAAGAAATTCCAGAGACTTGGAGGTAGGATTCCAAAGGGTGTTATCTTGCTTGGTCCTCCGGGAACAGGAAAAACATTGCTTGCAAAAGCGGTTGCAGGAGAAGCAAAAGTGCCGTTCTTCAGCATAAGTGGTTCAGATTTTGTTGAGATGTTCGTCGGAGTTGGAGCTTCCCGTGTTCGTGACCTATTTGAACAGGGAAAGAAAAATGCTCCCTGTATCGTCTTCATTGATGAACTTGACGCAGTTGGTCGCCAAAGAGGGGCAGGGCTCGGCGGCGGTCATGATGAGCGTGAACAGACACTCAATCAGCTTCTTGTGGAAATGGACGGTTTTGAGGATAATGAAAGTGTCATCATCATTGCTGCGACGAACAGACCAGACATTCTTGATCCCGCACTTCTTCGTCCCGGTCGCTTCGACAGACAGGTTGTAGTGGACAGACCCGATGTGAAAGGAAGAGAGGGCATCCTGAAAGTACACGTAAAGAAAGTATCTCTTGCAAAGGATGTAAGCCTTTCTGTGATCGCTAAAAGCACACCTGGATTTTCTGGAGCCGATCTCGAAAACCTTGTAAACGAAGCAGCACTCTGGGGTGCACGAGTTGGACATAAAGCAGTTAAAATGGATGATTTTGAAGCAGCAAAAGATAAAGTGCTCATGGGCAGGGAACGCCGAAGCATGGTGCTCACAGATGAACAAAAGAAAAATACTGCCTTTCACGAGGCAGGTCATGTGATGGTTGCCAAATTCATCCCCGGCAGCGATCCAATCCATAAGGCAACGATCATTCCACGCGGACGCTCTCTCGGCTCAACTCATTTCCTTCCACTCGATGACAGACTTACCTATTCGAGAAGCTACTGCGAAGCCACAATTGCTCACCTGCTTGGCGGACGTGCAGCAGATAAGATTGCCTCTGGAGAGCCAACCACAGGTGCTGGAGATGATATCAAAAAGGCAACTGAACTTGCAAAGAAAATGGTGTGCGAATGGGGCATGAGCGACAAGGTCGGACCCATGACCATCGGTGACAAAGATGAAAATGTTTTCCTCGGAAAAGAACTCGGCAGACCAAATAATCATAGCGAAGCCCTTACAAAACTAGTCGATTCAGAAATAAAAGATATCATAGAGGTACAGTTCCAGCGATGCTTGAAAATACTCTCCGGGAATGAACCCCTCCTGCACACACTTGCCAATGAATTGCTAGAAAGAGAAACCCTTACAGGAGATGAAATCGATGTGATTTATCAGAAGTATATTAATGGAAATCTGAAAAAAGAAGAAAAAAAACAGAAAAGTAAAAATAAGAGATCACGGGTTATAAAAGATAATGGAAACGATAAAGCTTAAGGGAACAACGATACTCGGTGTAAAGATCGGGAAAAAAGTAGCCATTGGCGGCGACGGTCAGGTCACATTGGGTGATACTATTTTCAAGGCAACAGCCCATAAAGTACGCAGACTCTATGAAGGAAAAGTCATTGCTGGTTTTGCAGGTGCTACTGCCGATGCTTTCACACTATTTGAAAAATTTGAAGAAAAACTAAAAGAATATAAAGGTAATCTTATGAGAGCTGCTGTAGAACTTGCAAAAGAATGGCGAACCGACAAGTACCTTCGGCGCCTCGAAGCAATGATCATCGCGGGTAATGCAACCTGTCTGCTTGTTTTATCAGGTACCGGCGACGTGATCGAACCGGATCATAACATAGCAGCGATTGGTTCCGGCGGACCCTATGCAAAAGCTGCAGCAATGGTGCTCATTAAAGATAAGAAAAAAAATCCAAAAGCGATCGTCACAGAAGCTCTTAAAATCGCTTCGGAAATCTGTATATACACTAATGACAATACAGTTATAGAGGAAATCTAGATGGATATGTATGAACTAACTCCAAAACAAACCGTAAAAGAACTCGATAAATATGTGATAAGCCAGGACAAGGCAAAACGCGCAGTAGCTATCGCTCTTCGAAACCGTTGGAGAAGACAGAACGTGTCGGAAGAACTTCGTGATGAAATTCTTCCAAACAATATTATTTTGATAGGACCCACAGGCGTGGGTAAAACAGAGATTTCCAGACGGCTCGCCAATCTAGTCAACGCTCCTTTCATTAAGATCGAGGCATCAAAATTCACTGAAGTGGGCTATGTTGGTCGTGATGTGGAATCCATTATTCGTGAGCTCGTAAGTCTTTCGATCAATCAAGTGCGCGACGAGCTGACTGGGGAAGTCGAAGATGAAGCGCGTGAACGTGCTGAAGAAAAAGTGCTCGATCTTCTGCTCCCTCCCTTAAAACGTCAGCGAAAAACAAACCTTTCTCTCGAAGAGCAGAAACTGGAGCGAAAAAAATTCGATGAAGAAACGGCAAAACACGAGAGAAACAGATCAAAATTTCGAAAGATGCTCCAGAGCGGCTCTCTTGATAATAGAGAAATAGAGATGAAACTCGATGATCTACCCGAACCGCGGATCGAGGTCTTCTCAGGTATGGGTATGGACAGTTTTGACATCAATATGGGCGAGATCCTCGCAGGATTTATGCCCGGGCACTCTTCGGGCGGCAAACGAAAAAAGATGAAGGTCAGCGAAGCACTCGATTACCTTTTTTATAATGAGTCAAAAAAACTCGTTGATATGAGCGATGTAAAAGAGATCGCTATCACACGGGTCGAAGAGAACGGCATCGTCTTTCTTGATGAAATAGACAAGATCGCTGGAGAAAAATCCCAGCATGGTCCCGATGTGTCCCGCGAAGGTGTACAGCGAGACCTCCTTCCCATTATCGAAGGCACAAATGTTCCCACAAAATACGGAATGATCGATACGACACATATCCTCTTTATTGCTTCGGGAGCATTTCATGTTTCCAAACCCTCTGACCTTATTCCCGAATTGCAGGGCAGATTCCCGATTCGCGTCGAACTGAAAAGTCTTACCGAAGAAGATTTCGCAAAGATCCTTACACTTCCTAAAAATGCCCTTATCAAGCAATATACTGAAATGCTCAAAACAGAAGGCGTGGACGTACGTTTCACGTTGGGTGCGATCAAAGAGATATCAAATTTTGCAGCACTCGCAAACACAAAAATGGAAGACATCGGCGCAAGAAGACTGCATACCGTCCTTTCCATTCTGCTGGAAGATTATCTCTACGAACTGCCTGATAATAAAACTGAAAATATAAAAATTACAAAAGAACTGGTAACGAAAAAACTCGCAAAGATCATTACCGACGAAGACCTGACCAAGTATATACTCTAAATCAATATTCTATTAATTATTATAAGATTTTTGTGATAGTAAACATTCATTGAAACGTGAATTTCTAATTACAAATTTCTAATTTCTAAATGCTTAAGTGCAGATCTTGATTAGACATTTGGATTTTGTCATTTTATTAGTTATTAGATATTAGTAATTTGGAATTGTATATTTTTTCTTTTTGACAATTCCAAAAGAGTGATTATATTGTTCTGATATTACATACTTTGAAAGTATGAAAAATAATTATTACATGGGAGAACCCACATGGACCTATTCACTGAACAGATAAAGAAGCAGCTTCAAGAAATTTTGCAAAAGCTTCAAAATAAAGTTACCATCGCATTTTTCACACAGGAATTTGAATGTGATTCGTGCAAAGAAACTCATGAATTTCTCGATGAATTTGTTGCACTTTCCGATAAACTTGAAATGAAAGTATATGATTTCAAGCAAGACAGCGATATCGCAAAAGAATACGGTGTCGATAAGATACCTGCAATGGTCATTTTGACTGCCAAAGACAAGGATAATGGCATACGATTTTTCGGTCTTCCCGGCGGTTATGAGATCAACTCATTTATCTCGAGCTTGCTCGAAGTGTCCGGACAGAAACATGAGCTCAATGACGAACTCATGAAGCGCATTAATGCGATTAAAAAGAATGTACGCATACAGGTTTTTATTACCCTTGGCTGTCCGCACTGCCCGGGCGCGGTGAGCAATGCCCACCACCTCGCAATGTCGAATGAGCACATCTCTGCCGATATGGTCGATGCTTCTTCCTTTAATACGGAATCGATAAAATATTCTGTGAGCGCAGTCCCTAAAATAATCATTAACGAGGAGCATGAGCTTGTAGGCAACCAGCCGATAGAAAAATATTTAGAAATAATTGAGAATTTGTAATTCCTCCCTCTAGAAAAGGAAAGCCCCTGGTATTTTTGCATGGGGCTTTTTTGTTTTCATACTCTCTTAAAGAACTTAACCTTCTATTTTCAGCACATTATGAATCCCAACAAACAGATGATATTTGACAAAAATTAGAAGAATACAAATAAATGATACAGCTAATGATTGGGATATTATTAAACGTATAAATGAACTAAATGGTAAAATGTGGGTTAATACCTTTTTTGTGTTGTTTTTTTTAGTTAAAAGATAGGATTTCGTTTATAATTTTGTTTCTTAATTTTTTTGAATAACCCCGATGAGATCTTAATATATCTTTAATTTTACTATTCAAGCTTTCTAAGTCATTTGTTGTGTTTGGGATATCCAGTTTGGGATATTTTTGATAGGTAAAAAGATAGGGTAAATGACGTCTTATACTTCGTCTTGCCGAACGTAGTTTTCGATGTGTATAACTTTTGCTTCCGTTCGGATGTAATGTTTTTTCTTTTAAGAAATCACTCCATTTATCTTCCCAACGTCTAAAACCTCCAATGAATTTTTCCTCGCGTATTTCAGTTAAATGTGATGTTAATTTCTTTAACTCCTTTGATGCTTCAAGGCGTGGCCGAAGCGTCAAATATCGTATCTGCGATAATAACCACATGAGCAGGGGATAATTCATGAGAAAATATTGGGCTTTCCATTAATCTGCCAACAACCCAATTCCTGCCCTTTGTATACCGCTTGCATAACTGTCTTATAGTACACCTGTCATAGACATATTCATGCCACATATTGTCGTATAGGCTTCGTTTTCTGTAACGATTATTCTGGAACGTTTTGCAGCATGAAAGACATTTATACCTCTGAAGATTATCTCTGGTTTTCCTATGTTTTATTATACGTTCCGATTGACAATATGGACACTTTTTTGCCCATTTAAATTTCCTAAAATTTTAAATCAACACTAATCAACACATTATCAATCAGTTACAAGTTATTTAATAACACAAAAAAGGTATTAACCCATTTTTTACAAGAAAAGAGGGGCTGGCACCAAGCCAGCCCCTTCACAAATCGTGAGCTATTTAACTGCAACAACTTTATAGAATTTCTTTGTTGTTCCAGAAGCATTTTCACACCAGGATGGTGTTATAATTCCTGTTTGTTCGACCGTCCAGCCAGAGGGGAAAGGAGCATACGGATCTAGTGAACTGTAAACCGTATAGCTATCTGCACATGGTATTGGATCCCAGGTTACATACACAGTATCTGATGAAACGCTAATATTTACAATAGGTGTGCTGGGTTCACAATTGATATAGAATGAGAAATCAATTGAATAGGGATGGAATGGATGTCCATCTGGATATCGTAATTCATTCCAGGTCAATCTGTCTTTGGCATATCCCAAGCTCCAAACCGCATCGTCATTCCAGTGGTTTACAGATGTTTTCCAGCCAAAACCAATATTGGGATCTGGCGGTAATCCCATGACTGTCATGCTTAACCAGTATGTTGTACCAACTTCCTGTACAAAAGCTTCGGAATCCGGAATCGTGAAGTCGTATTGCCATATCATTAAATCAGCAAAGGGTAGGAGAAGTTGGGATGTTGGATCATACCAAAATTCACCGTTTGTAGTCGTGTAGAGGGATTCAATATAGTCACCATAACCGAAGTATCGTCCCCAGAGCTCTAGCTCTGGCTGGCTGAATCCACCAGGTCCGTCTGGATTATCTGACCAAATGGAAAGATAGAATGCCGGTGGCATAACCATATCAAAGAGCCACGAACCCCATATATGAATACTATTAATCAATCCATCTTCTATACAAAGGAAATCATCTGCAAGAATGATAGGTTCAGTAGCTCGTACATCCATACCGTACCACGTCGTATCCGGCCATTGATGATAATGCATCTTACAGTCGTCATCCGGAACTTCTGATATCTCTATCTTATAATCTTCAACCTCACCATCCGGTGCATAACCGGTATCTGCAATACCAGCCACTGTGCAGAATCTAAATCGTGCATAAGTAGAATCAATTGTTGCACCTATAGGTACATTGAAGTTTAATGGCTTTATTCCAGCCGAAAGAGGTAAATCAGTAAAGATTTGTTCGTTAGCATCAGACCAATCACCATCAGCATTGAAATCTATCCAGCTATTGAAAAACGCTACACCGGATGAATTTGTAGTTACTGTTATTGCACCTTGTTCTCCCGGTATCAATGGACAGGTGAATATCACACCATCTTCGTCATCAAGATTGTGATTATCATCACCCAGAGCAGTGATGCTTTGCCATCCATCAGCTTCTCCATCAGTTAGATTTCCAAGGTAGGTGACACCATCAAGTGCATGTCTGGCTCCATTGCTTGCTAACAGCGTTGGATAAGTAGGATCTGGGGCATCACCATAATCAATTGCGGGTAATTCCTCAGATGTAATTGCAAAAGCCATATCACTATATCTGTACGGGTCAATTGAAGTCCAAATAATATTGAGCCATGGTAAGTACAAAGTTTTACTTGAAGCCGGACAAAGTATTGGTGATGTGGAACGTGCTGATTCCTGCCATCTCCATATAACATTATTAGGAGGATTAGGATCTACCGAATAAGCACAAATATCCAGCCAGTAGAATTCACCTTCTGTTTGCTCAAATGGTTCAGTGAGGTAATATTCATAACTATAAATAGCATTACCTTCACTATTGTACAAACCTGTAGATGTTTCATATGCATCTGAGAATGGAACATCCACGTCCCAGATTTCCGGATCTAATGGCAGACAACTGCCTGTCGGATCGTTAGCATGAATACTCAGGTGGAAATGGTCAATACCTTGATTGACGTGTTCGTAATTACCCCACCAGTGAATATCAGTTACAAGTCCACCATTGCAAAGCCAATCATCTGCTATAATCGTTGCATCATGTCGATTTATAAATTCATCATGGCAATGTAAACCGGGTAATTCTTCGCATGGTAATTGTAACCACTTGACATCAGAAACATCAACGATGTGAACCTTATAATCTTCTACCTCTCCATCTGCTGCAAGTCCAGAATCTGCGAGCCCGGGAATGGTGCTAAATCGGAAACGAGCGAATGTATATCCTGTATCAGCAGTAGCAGGAACATAATAGTTCAAGCAGACCGTACTTGCGAAGTGAACGTAAGCATCGGCAAATATCTGCTCACCAGAGTCGATCCAATCACCATCCTGGTTGAAATCCATCCAGCCCTGTAAATAGCCAGGAGCACTTGTAGTAACAATAACCTGTGCAGGACTTCCAGTTATAATGGGTTTAAATACAACACCGTCTTCATCATCAAGGTAATGGATATCATCTCCCAATGCATCTGCACTTTGCCAGCCATCAGCTTCTGCATCAATTGTATCACCGAGGAAGGTAACATAATCTATCACATGCCGTGCACCATTATGAGCAAGCAATGTTGGATATAATGGATCGGGGGCATCACCGAAGTCTAAAGCTTCTTCTATTACAACTAAATAATCTTCAACTTCACCTTTGCATGCTAATCCTTCGTAATCTAAATTACCTATTAAATTAAAGCGGAAACGGGCAAAGGTTGAGTCTTTTACTGCTCCAGCGGGAACATTGAAGATAAGAGTATTTGTGCCTGAAGAAAGAGCTGTATCATTAAATATCTGTTCGCCTGGATCACCCCAATCGTTATTACAATTAAAGTCAACCCATGCGTTCAGGACACCGTCAACAGAAGCTATGACAGTCACCTCAGTCGAACCACCAGGTATGAGACTTGAATTAAATGTAACACCATCTTCATCATCAAGGTCATGGGTATCATCTCCCAGGGCATCTGAGCTTTGCCAACCATCAGCTTCTGCATCAATTGTATCACCGAGGAAGGTAATATAATCTATTACATGTCTTGCACCGTTGTTTGCAAGAGTAGTTGGATACATCATTGCTCCAGCAGGATCGGGTGCGTCACCAAAATCAAGATCTCCAGGTTCACCGGTAATTACAAAAGCCATATCAAGCGATTCCTCGGTAATGGGATGCACTATTTCATCCCATTCCCAACCACCACTTGCATGGAACCATCCATACATGGCATTTTTTCTGAAATGTTCAACACCAGAAGTCTTCCATCCGACCTGATAAAGATCTGGCTCTTCTAAAGCAACATATATATCAAGCCAGTAAATACTATCCTGACATTGCACAAAGGGATCTTGAATATTCTCAATATCGATACGATAGAATTTTGTATGATCATTCTGTATATAAGACCATGTATCGCGAACAAACCAACCCTGATCTCCAAAGAAGGGACCTGAGATTGAGAAATCATTTGTATAGTAATTATCATGCCATAATAAATTACCTGGCTGAGACATTCCGGGATAAATTTCAAAATCATCATGAATGCTAAGATGTATACTATCTATACCAGGGAAGGGATCCGGTTCAATATCACCTTGGTAAGAAATCCAGAAATGAACATCAGTTACAGGTCCCGATTCGATACATTGCCAGTCATCAGCAATGACATTTGGTGGTTGGAATTTGATATCCCAACCGGTTGGATCAGGCCATTGTGGATAGTGCATCTTGCTGTTTGGAATTGAATCGTGAATGACTACTTGATAATCTTCTACTTCACCATTAGGTGCCAATCCACTATAAGTCAATCCTCCGATTGTGTCAAATCGGAATCGAGCAAAGGTCGTACATACTACCGCGCTTGCGGGTACACTGAAACTCAAATCATTATCTCCTGCAACAAGACTTACATCATTAAATATTTTCTCTGCAGGATCAGGATCCCAAAAACCATTACCATTAAAGTCAACCCATGCATTTAGGAAACCATCTACAGAAGCATTAACTGTCACATACGTAGTGTATCCTGGAACAAGAATTGAAGTGAAAGTAACTCCATCTTCATCATCAACAACACCTGGATATAAAATGTTGTCATCATCACCAGTCGCAGTAGAATTTGGTTGACCATTAGGTTCTGCATCAATACTATCTCCCATGTATATTGCATAATCTATTATATGTCGGGCTCCATCATTAATCAATAGTGTTGAATAACCAGTACCGAGTGTATCATCAGGTGCATCACCGAAGTCTAATTCCACGGGCTGTTCACTTCCTGTAATGACAAAAGCCATATCGAACGGTTCCTGAGTAATTGGATCGTAAAGAGGAATCCAGTCTGAACCGTTAAAATAAACTGCTATATCTTCCCAGTGATGCTGAGAAGTCTTCCAACCCAACTTGTAACTGGAGTTATCGGGATCCATAAATATCTTCACATCAAGCCAATAGATAGTACCTTCTTGCTGATTAAAAGGATCGGGAATATTTGTAATATTTATCAAATCGAAGTAGTCATGGTCGTCTGGAATTACTTGTTGTGGGACAGAATGAGGATCATACCAACCCTGCAAACCATAGTCCCAGAATTCTTCATAGCCAAACTCACCTTGTTTAAAGTTCATTTGCCATAAAAGGTTTCCGGGCTTGCTATAAGGTAAAGTACCCGCGGGAATATTGGCATGGATACTTATATGAATACTATCGATGAGACCAGATGTTCCATCACCAGTAAACCATGATACCCAGAAATGAATATCTGTTACTGGACCTGATTCAATACATGTCCAATCATCAGCAATAATATTTGGTTCAGTACAGTTAACATCCCAACCAGATGGATCGGGCCATTGTGGAAAGTGCATCTTGCTATCTTCAATCGGTTCATGGATGGCTACCTGATAATCTTCTACTTCACCGTTATTCGCTTGTCCTGTATAAGTCAGACCACCTGTTGTATCAAAGCGGAAACGCGTAAAGGTTGGACCTGGTACAGCACCTGCCGGCACACTGAAACTTAAATTATTATCTCCAGCAACAAGACTCACATCACTAAATATTTGTTCAAGAGTATCAGCCCAACTACCATTAATATTGAAGTCCACCCACGCATTAAGAAAACCATCTACAGAAGCATTGACCACCACATAAGTAGTGTATCCTTGAACCAGTATAGAGGTGAAATGAACTCCATCTTCATCATCATTTCCATCATTATCATCACCGGTTGCAGTTGCATCCGGTTGTCCGTCTAATTCAGAATCAATACTAATTCCCATATAGATTTGATAATCAATCACATGCCGTGCACCGTTATTTGCAAGAGTAGTTGGATACATCATTGCTCCAGCAGGATCTGGTGCATCCCCGAAATCAAGTTCTTCAGGTTCTCCTTCAACATAAAGCAGATAATCTTCTGTTTCACCATCTTCAAAGACACCATCACCATTCCAATCACTTGTTCCAACTGGAACTTCAGTGATAGAGAATCGTACCCAAACATAGCCATCATTCGGACCAATCTGGAAAGATGTGCCGATAGCCATTAAACTGGACAGAGGCCCCATATGACCAGCGGGAACAGGGAAGTCAGCCAGTACATGTTCAGGTGTCAAAACACCAGAACAATGAGTAGCAGAATTGTTTTGCCATTGTCCATCCTGATTCCAATCAAAGAGAACATTTATATAACCATCCACAGCCATGTAGTTTTTAACATCTATATCTATATCAACACCCCATGTTGCGTTTTGGCAAATAACACCAAGTGAAGAACCTGCTGTAACTCCAGGACATGGAATTACTGTATCAGATGCATCAATTGTGTATGAACCAGGCATGATAAGTCCAGCATCTCCATCATTGAAGCATTCATCATCATCATAAGTTGAGAAACATCCCGGGCAGAGTCCGGCGTTTCCATCTGTTTCCAAATCAACCATAGGTCCAAACCAGGCTAGATTTTCTCCAGTTCCATGTTGGATATAAGAACTTGCCGTACCTACTGTGATACAAGTTGGGAATGCACCAGTTACGCCTGTTGAAGGATAAGCAATAGCAGTTTGACCTTCGGGAGCATCACCGAAATCGTATTCCTCAGTTGGTTCTCCCTCTGTTGTTATTTGGAATGCCAAATCAATTGATTCAGTTTCAAATTCATGACCGTCTGGATATATTAATTCATTCCAAATTCCAGTATATGGTTCTTCGGCAACAACCCAAACAGCATCATCATTCCAATGGTCGAGAGATGTTTTCCAACCAAAACGGCATTCAGCGTTGTCATCCATTGGCAGGGCTTGAACATCAAGCCAATAGACAATTGGTTCATCAATTGTACCTTCCTGCAGGAAATAGTCCAGTGGATCTAAAATATAATTGTATTTGTAACACTTAATATGATTATCATTTATCCACATTGGTAGAGCTGGATTATACCAATCTTCCGGACCTTCATAAACCATTTCAACATCATCAGGACCAGGAATCCATATACTCATCCATAACATATCTCCCGGCATACTATATTCAGGACCAGGTCCATCAGGATCAGGAATATCTGAATGAATACTGAATTTAATTTGAACAGCTGCAGGATCTTCAGAAAATGGGATATAATCATTTATCCAGGAACCCCAAATATGAATATCAGTTATATAACCTGTTTCAGAACAAAGAAAATCATCTGCAAGAAGTAGCATGTTATCAGGGGCGGCAGGTTTAAATGTAGCATCAACGTCCATGCCGGTTAGTGACAGATCAGGTAATTGTTCCCATTTAGTTGAGCTTTCCTCACCAATGGTTATCTGGTAATCTTCCACTTCTCCATCAGGAGCTTGCCCAAAAAATACTGTTGCACCTTGTGTACAAAATCTGAATCGGGCATAAGTTGACCCTGTTATTGAGGAAATCGGAACCGTGAAATTATGGATAGTCGAACCTGCAGGTACAGAAACATTCGTAATTATTTGTTCACCCGAATCGGCCCAGCTTCCGTTTCCATCAAAATCGATCCATCCCTCTAATATGCCAGGAACTGATGCGGTAATGGTTACAGCAGCTGTTGAGCCAGGAATTAAGGCAGAATTAAAAACGACACCATCATCATCATTATTACCGTCAATATCGTCACCGGTTGCGGTGGAATTAGGTTGACCATCGGGTTCTGAATCAATAGTGTTTCCAAGCTGAATACCAGCTACAATCTGGTGATATGCCCCTGTACTTGTTGCAAGCGTAGGATATGTTGGATCTGGTGCATCACCCCAATCATAATTTGCTGACGCAACGGTAATAATGAAATTAAATGTATCATCTGCAGTTCCACCAGTATAGGTAGCTCGAATTGTGATGTCAATATTCACATTACTTGTTACTGAAGGACTAGCTGTGAAATAAAGTTCATTATTACCATTGATAGTTAGAGCAAATTCCTGTCCGGTAAGATCTGTTACTACACTATAGCTTAACGATGCAACTGGTCCTTCATAATAATCATCAAGATCAACACCAGTATAAGGTAACGAAGACACATTAATTGAGACATCTGGTAATGGTTTCCATTTCCGTGGTTCCACTCCAAAAAGTGCTGCTTGATAAAATCTATAATCATAGCTGGGAAGAACAGGTGCTAAAGCGTCTAAGGTGTAATATCCATTATACCCTCCACTCCAACCCCAGTTGACATGGTAATTATCATTAGATAGACCCGAATAACCATCTATTACAAAAGCATGACCATCACTCCAGCCACTATTATATCCCTCATACACAAGCGGACGATTGTTATCCAATTCAGTTTTAAGCATTGAATGCCAAACAGATGGTGTAGCACTATAATTATTTCTTTGGTCATAATAAGAATTAGGATCATATTTAAAGTGATTCTGCAATGCACTTAATGCTGTAGCAGGATGTACTCCTCCAATCCAGGCTCCCGAACCAGTTGCTCCATATTGCATTTCTGCTCCTACTCCTACATGATATAACAGTGTATGGACAAAAGGATTTACAGCTAGTACATTATTTGGCATAAGTGCCCAGTTATAGGTTGTTGCCCCAAAGTTTACAGATTGTAGTCCATAGGTAGCGTCAGTATAACTATGTGAACCTTCACCGGTTACAGGATGAGCATGATATTTCATGACTTGAGCTGTTGCCGTAGCAGTACATCCTGCCCAGACATAGCCATTGCCTGCCGTACTTGCACCATCAGCAGGACAACTCTCATTGTAGTATAGTCCCTGGTTCCAGGTAGTTGATAATAATGGACCCACTGCTCTAAAGTTCTCAGGTACAAACATATCAGCTGTAACTTTAAGTCTATTCCATTTATCTACTGTTTCCTGTGGTGGAGATAGATTATTCTCTCTAGCATACAATATCTGCTCTCTAAAACTGGCAAGCATAGCATCAAATTGAGGTGGATGATTTTCTGATGTATAATTATGTTCAAAAACATAACCAAGAATTGGTACTGCAATATCATCTGCTGAAACAATCACAAAACCGATTTTATCAAAATTGAAAATAAAGAATATATTTTCTGTATTCTCCATTTCAATGAAACTTTCGACAATAATAAACTCACCTGAAGCCTTATTATTCCTTTCAGAATACCAATTCATAGCAACCTGTTCTGCTGTTGTTCTTGTAACTGCAGCAGAATAGGCCATCGAAGGAATAATTAAGACTAAGACTAAAATTAAAAAAATACTTTTTTTCATTTTAACTCCTCATTTAATATTTAGTTAATATAATAGTTGTACCCATTAGTTTGAGATTTTCCTATCAAATAAGTTAATGTTCTTGATAATAAAATAAATTTTTGTTGTACCCAAACAGCAGGTCTGCAACCCATGTATATTGAAAATGAACCTGTAATTACCAAAGATGAATATGCATTAGCAGTACTGTCCTCTGGCTCATCAGCAAAATCAAATTTTTGAGTTTGTGCTAAAACACAAAATAAGAACGAGAAAAAAATTGTAATAAATAAAATCGCATTTTTCATAGTTATTCATTATAAGACTTAATTGATTATATCCAAAAACCCCGGAAGGGACAAATGCCTACCAAAGAAGCTAACCTTTTCATTCAAAATAATTACATCACTATCAATTTTAGAAAAATTATTTTTTCGCTGTCAAGTTTTTGTAAAACACGTAATTTGATAGGTTTAGTTGTAAGAAAATCTAATGTTGTTTACACTTTCAGTTGCCTTCTGCTCTTTATTTTAGTAAACAACAAGTGCAATTCATACATATTAAGAATTGTTGTTTTTAAACAATAAAATCTATTGCTGTAACAAAGTTCGGATCTTCCCACAGAATGCAAGCAGCTTTCTCAACTGCATTAATTGTCAGAAATTCCTCTCTGGATAAGTGGATAGACTTCTTGCATTGACCGTTTCACACCCTGAACGTGTGCTCCATCCTGCTCATCAGGAATACTCCAAACATCGCTATGAACGATCAATCGCGGTTTCATGCATACATCTCCTCTTTGAGATTTCTCACACCCAAAAAAATTTCTTGTCAAACACCATGAAATTATTGACAGCATTCTAAATGAAAACGATTTTCGTTTACGGAATATGGAGACAAAATAATGATCAAACAGTATATAGAAATATTAAGACAACACGATCTCAAGAAAACTCCAAAGCGATTTGAGATTCTTCGGATCATGCAAAGCAAAAACACCTATTTCTCTCCGCAGGAGTTATGGAGAATGCTTAAACAAAAGTTCCAAAAAATTGGACTTCCAACAGTATATAGGATCCTCCAACAATTTCAGGATATCGGCATTGTCTATTCGATCCGGAAAGAGGATAACCAGCTCTATTATTTTTTGTGCTCCACCCAGCAGGATCATCATCACTTTATCTGCCGAAAATGCCACAAGGTATCCTGCGTACAATACTGCGACTTTGAAAACATAAAACAACTTGTTGAAGACCAGCTTCAATCGAAGGCAGAAACCCACTTCCTTCAAATCGAAGGGCTCTGCAAAGAGTGCAGGGAATCATGAAAAAATTCATTCCCCTGTTTCTCCTTGTTATCATTATTTCCTGCACACAAACCACCCGGAAATCTGATACGCTCAACATCTTTGTCAGTGTGCTTCCGCAGAAATATTTTGTTGAACGCATCGCAGGTGATAAAGCACAGGTTCATGTTATGGTGCTTCCAGGTCACAGTCCCGCCACCTACGAGCCGACTCCTTCTCAAATGAAGGACATTTCGCAAGCGGATATCTATTTCCGCATCGGCGTTCCTTTTGAAGAAACATGGATGAAAAAGCTTGCGCAGCTCAATCCCGAATTGCTCGTGGTCGATACAAGAGAGGGCAATCCCCTGCGTCCAATGGACTCTTTTCTCACCCTTCGCAAAAAAATGTCTCCTGATCATGGCAAAGAAAACAATGAGGAACACGATCATTCACACCAGCTCGATCCGCATATCTGGTTAAGTCCTGAACTTGTGAAAATTCAAGCGCAAACTATCTGTAACACTCTTCAAGAATTCGATCCTGAAAATAGCAAATATTACTCTGAGAATCTTCAAACATTCCTTGATGACCTGACTTCCCTGCAGCAATATTTTGCTGACCGCCTCTCGCAGCTCGAACATAAAGAATTTCTTGTTTTTCATCCATCGTGGGGTTATCTCGCAGATGAA
Source organism: Candidatus Celaenobacter antarcticus (assembly GCA_030765865.1). Taxonomy (GTDB): domain Bacteria; phylum Cloacimonadota; class Cloacimonadia; order JGIOTU-2; family JGIOTU-2; genus Celaenobacter; species Celaenobacter antarcticus. Next base: position 20,904 of record JAVCDK010000028.1, read on the forward strand.
TTCGGTTTGATGCAGATACCTATTCAGATCGAGGGCAAATCTCCCTCACCAAAACAGCTTGCAGAAGTTATCTCTTTTGCACAGAAGAAAAACATACGTGTGGTGTTTGTTCAGAAACAGTTCAGCACCTCTGCTGCACAAACTGTGGCTAAGGCAATTCACGGAAAAGTCATTTCAATCGATCCGCTTGCAGAGGATTTTTTTGAAAATATGAGATCGATCGCAGACACCTTCAAGGAAGTGCTCGATGGACAATAAGCTTGCTGAATCGATCATTTCCCTTAAGGATGTAGAGTTCTCCTACAATGGCGAACCGGTTCTCGAAAATATCACAATCGAAATAGATAAAAATGACTTCGTTGCCATCCTCGGTCCTAACGGCGCAGGCAAAACCACGCTGATAAAACTTCTCCTGGGATTTCTTAAACCAGGTAAGGGAAAGATTTCAATTCTAGGAAAAACACCGGTTAAAGCGCGTAAATTCATTGGCTATGTGCCCCAGTTCAGCGCTTTTGATAAAAACTATCCCATCTATGTGATCGACATTGTGAAATTGAATACACTCACCGCAAACTCGCTCTTTCCCGCATATAAGAAGGAAGTGACGGAAATGGCATTTTCTCTTCTAGAAAAACTAGAAATTCATAACCTAGCATACAGGAATTTTCACGAACTCTCCGGAGGGCAGAAACAGCGCGCACTGATCGCAAGGGCGCTCATAAATGAACCGAAAATCCTCATGCTGGATGAACCGACAGCAAGTGTGGATGTAGCAATGGAAAAGGACATATACGACACGCTTAAAATGCTCAACAAGAGCACAACGATCCTCCTGATCACCCATGATGTTGGTTTTGTCTCCTCCTATGTGAACAAGATATGTTGCCTGAACCGTTTTGCTTCTATGCATTCTGTCGCAGAACTTACCGGAAAATCTCTGTTTGATATTTATAGTGCAAACAGTAAATTCCTGCAACATCATTGTAACTTATAATCATGGGTGAATTATTATCGAGCGTCGCATCCTATACATTTCTGCAAAATGCCATCATCGCGGGTATTCTTGCGAGTATCGTATGCGGAATAACAGGTACATTCGTCGTGGTAAAAAAGATAACTTTTATCAGCGGCGGGATCGCACATGCAGTTCTGGGAGGAGTGGGTATTGCACTTTATTTCAGCATGCCGCCCATAATCGGCGCCTTTGTCTCCGCAATACTGTCTGCAATAATCATCGGACTTGTAAAGTTGAAAGCAAACCAGCATGAGGACACTGTCATCAGTGCGCTGTGGGCAATGGGTATGGCTGTTGGCGTGATCTTTATGTACCTCACTCCCGGCTACAGCACGGACCTGCTTTCCTATCTTTTTGGAAATATACTCATGGTTTCTTCCACGAATCTCTATATCTTGGCGGGTCTTAATGTGTTCATAATCTTTATTGTAATTATATTTTACAGGCAGTTCGTTGCTATCACCTATGATGAGGAACAGGCGCGGTTGCGCGGCTTACCTGTAAATTTTTTATATATACTTCTCCTTTGTATTATTGCACTCACCATTGTCGTATTGATACAAATAGTCGGAATTATTCTTGTGATAGCACTTCTGAGTCTACCTGCCGCAATTGCCGGTTTATACACGAGAACCCTTCATGCAATGATGTTTTTTGCGATTGGGCTGGGCATGATTTTTACATTAAGTGGTATAGCAATTTCCTTTTCTGCAAACATTCCGACCGGTGCGACCATCATCATAATCTGTGGACTTGTATACCTCATCGCAATCAACCTTACACGATTCATACATAAAAAAAATGTCTCTTTGAAAAATTGAGTGGGTAAGGTTAATAATAATATTCAATATTCAAATTATTTATATTTAGTATATCAATCCACTTAAAAAATAAAAGGAATCAGAAAAAATTGACCGGCTCGTAAGGTTTTGTCTTTTGCATCAAACTCTAACGGATGAATAATATGGAAAAATCACTTTTCACAGATACTGATATAATTTTTCAGACCCTCAGTTATGCCACCCGTTTGCTTGCGTCAGAAAAGAAACTCGATCAACTCATTGATAATGCACTTGATATTCTCTCTGATTTCGGTCACAGCAATAAGGTTGAGTTTATAATACTTGAAACAAAGAATAAACACGAAGCTATTTTAGCAGGACTGTTAGAAAATGGACTCATTTCAAGGTTGAATAAAAAGATCAATATCAAAGATTCTACATTAGAGGAAATAATCATACGTAAACGTCCTGAAATTGTTACTTCCGATTCCCAAACAAAAATATATCTTCCTTTAATCGGCTCCGGGAATAATGCGATCGGTATTTTGGTTTTGCATGTGAGAGATCAAAAAAAACTGGGAAGTATTGAACTGCGCTCTCTTATAATTCTTACAACATTGATCGCAGTCTCTCTTGAATATGCTCAATCGGCACGGCTCGCAATGTTTGATTCTCTTACCGGTCTATATATTCGCAGGCAGATGGATATCCGTCTTCAGGAAGAGCTGCACAGGATAAAACGATACGGGGGCACACTTGCACTCTGCATGATCGACATTGATCATTTCAAAAAAGTAAATGATACTTATGGACATCTTTTCGGGGATAAAGTCCTGATCGAACTCGCACAGCTTATAAGAAACACAATACGTGCCAATCTCGATGTGCCCTGCAGATTTGGCGGTGAAGAATTTATGATAATCCTTCCAAATTCTGATGCATCCAATGCATACGAAATGACCGACCGCCTTCGTCAGCTCTGTGAAAAGCATCCATTCACCTATAAGGATCAAACCATACATGTTACTTTTAGTGCAGGGGTCGCTGCAACAAAATCTCCTGATATATCACAAAAAGAATTCATTTCACGGGTAGATGCAATGCTCTACAAAGCAAAAGAAGAAGGACGAAACAAGGTCTGCGTTAGAAAAGAAGAATAGCTCACAAATCTTAAATCGGTGTTATAATTCTTAAATCAAAAAGGAATGAATATCGAATGTCGATTAACCACGATACGCTTCGCTACGGGGCAGGCGAATGATGATCTTAGAAAATGGTCATGCAGTTATGGAATTGACAATGATTGACAAAAAATATAAAGTAAACATCCTCGCTTAAGGAAAATTTATAAAAATTTGACAGAATGAAAAAAATTACTTACTTATGGTATACTTTTTTTAAAATAATTGAAATTTAGTGAGGAAGATTAATAATTGATGATATGATTGAAATTAAACTATTTTCTTAAATTATGGAGATTTTATGAAAATTAAATATTTACTAATTTTAATGTTTTTACTTTGTTTTGTTTCAAATGCTTTTGGGCAGATTGGAAAACCTAACACATTTAAGTCTATTATAAATACACAAATCACATTAGAAAAGTGTGAAGATTACCCGCAAACAAAGGGATGGGTAAATCCATGTAATATTCAAGGAAATAATGAAGAGTGGCATGATGGTGATGGTGACTGGGATGAAGGAAATTATCCGAGCGATTATCCTGGACCTGGAACTATTCCATATTCTACATGGGGTGCACTAGGATTAGATACACATAACACTTGGGGGTATGCTTATTGGACTTGTAATAATGTGGATCAAACTGCTGATACTGTAAAAATCAATTTTAGATGCATGAGTAATGAATCTGGAAGTGGTCAATATGTAGAAATATATTTAAGAGATTTTTCAAATTGGGAATGGATTCATGTAGGAACAATTAATGACAAAGAAAACAAAGCTTGGACACTTACAATTGATGAAAATGGAGTTCAAATATATGTTAGTGAAGATGGGCGATGTGATTTTATTGCAGGTTCTAATGACGGTTATGTTATTGATTATATAGATTTTTGGTATTATGAAGCCACACTAGCAGATTTAGAGATTACAAGTGTATCAATTTCACCTACTCCACCTATTGATGAAAATGAATCTTTTACTGCTACTGTATATTTTCAAAACAATGGTGATGGAGATGCTGGCCAATTTTATCTTGATTTATTTATGGATGAAAGCTCTGCACCAACTATCCCATGCGATGGAGATTTCTATACTTCGATACCAGGTCTTTCTGCTGGTGCCTCTAGCTCTTTTACATTTTCACATCCTGATATGAATTACAGTTCCACAGGCACAAAACATCAGTATTATGTCATAGATAGTTATGATCATGTCCCTGAAAGTAATGAGAATAACAATGTATTTGGACCACATGATGTTGAAGTTGAAGAAGGCAATATTTCAATAATCGTAAACAGTTCACCATCTGGATTAAAGGTTAAAGTGGATGGAAGTAATAAGACAACACCTTATTATACTAACTGGGAACCTGGATCTTGTCATGAGCTCGAGGGATATACTCAAAACAAAAATAATATTAAATATGCATTTGATTATTGGGAGGATGGAAGTACAACCAATCCAAGAACTGTCTATCCAACAACAGATAAAACCTACACTGCATATTATAATGCAACACATTACTATCTTGATATAGATATTCAAGGACAGGGAAGCGTCTCCCCAACAGAAGGGTATTATCCAATAAACTCAACACAAACGTTAACGGCAACTCCTTCAACTGGTTGGACATTTAGTCATTGGAGTGGTGATATAAGTATTTCACCAAATCCATGTCAAATTTATATGGACTCTCCAAAATCAGTAACAGCACATTTTGTTGAGGTTGACGGAATTCCATGCGGTGTGCTTGTAGTAAAAGCAGATAACTACAATCCGGAATTAACAGAAGCTTGGGGAAACCTTAAAATTAAACACATACAAAATTCAGACCATCTTGTATTAATACCAAGTGGTCATGCATATATTAATTCGCAGAACAATACAGTTACTATTGAAGATGATGATAATTTTAGTATTATTGGTTCCTCATATTGGAATTTCTCTGGAACAAGTTGGGATTTTGATTGTAATGCGGGAACTTCTGAAATTTCTACCACCCTTGGTTTAGGAAATTATGTAGGATCAATGCCATTTAATGGTATTATTAATTTTTGTGATGAAAAAATTGAAGAAGGAACAGGTAGTTTTTTGGGATACTATGCAGAATATCTGCCCAATGTGATTTTTTCAATTACAGATTTTGACAATCCAGAATTTGGTTTCTTCTTATCAACGGGTTTAGATTTTGAGATTTGGCCTATCAGAATACAATTACTTAATAACGATTTCGGAGTTTCTCTAAATGTGTCTGATGGTTCGATCGGTATCGATCTTGATAGTAATATTTTCTCTATAGGTTTGATTGATGGTGGATTTTCCTTTGATCCCTTGGGAGGAAGTACATTTCATGTAAAATGGGATGGTGCGCAAGAACAGTTAGTTTTTACTGGTGATACAGGTATTACAATACCAATAGGAAAAGAAAGTGAATACATTGATGAAGAGACTCTACAAATGTTGGAGGAAAATGGACAGATATTTTACAATGAAGATAGATCTCGTATAAACATTGGTTTAACAATTAAAGAAGGTTCATATATTAATTTTAATTCAGGTAATTTTTATTTTGAATGTTCAGTAAGTGTTGGAGTTGATGGACTTAATGTTGTTATAGGCAGTATTGAAATCGGTCTTAATTTCGATCTTGGAATACTTCATGGCGAACTTGAAGCTGGTATTAATCCTTTTCCAATATTTGAGGTAGAAGTAGGTACTAATTTTGAATTTGCGTGGGGCACTGGTGATTATACATTTGCTGGTGATTTTATTTTAGACCTTTGGTTTGCAAGTATTTATCTTGATGCAGGAATGAAATTTCATTATAAGGGTTCGCCATATTTAGCTGGCTGGCTAAATGTTTATCTGTCGCTATTAGGATGGAATATAGGTGCTAATTCTACTTTCGAGTTAACAACTGATTATCTGATTATTAATGGTTATTATTTTGATTTAGGTGGTAAAACAATTACTCCTATAGACTCCCTTAATATGGAATGGAATATTGATATTGCTAATGATAGGATTAATGGGTATATTAAAGAACCATTAGTTATCCCAGAGACAGGTATTGTACTAAATGATAGTAGTTACTTCTATTGTAACACAACAGATTCAACATTAAATTTATCTTCAACTTATGATGGAATTGATTTAAACTGGCAACTTTCACCTGATCCATTTGAAGCTAGTCTAATAAAAATAGACGGTATCACTCTATCTATGGCTTCTGATGCAGATATGCGATTGGAAAGTGTTGAAGATACTAGCAGATATATTGAAATAAGAACCAATGGAGATTTTGTTAGAAAAGGTGTTGATGATCTGCTTACATCATGTGGAAGAAGTCAAGACCCTGAAACTGGCAGAGAATGGAAAATAATTTCAGTAAAAAGTATAACGGGTAAATCCCTTAATGAAAACTTTATTGCAAAAATTAAAAACATTAGTAATCCAGATAGTTGCTATTTTTCCTATATTCTAGCGAATCCTGTTGGTAAATTTGTAATTTATGATAATGATATATTAATAAATGACCACTCTTATTATACTAACATTTATACAGATGGAAGTATTATTGAAGTTCTTAAAAGAGACGATGAACAACAAGATGTTAATAAGTTTCATTGGGACATTGAAAACACTACAACCGGTTTTTCATTTAGTTATATTTCAGGTGAATGGAATGCCATTTATGATACTCTTATAGTAAATGTAAAAACAAGCGAACCCTCTGATTGCTGGCTATATTATGGTGATGATCCAAGTTCACTTCAAGATACTATCCAAAGCAGTATCGGTTTATCAAATGAACATCAATTTAGTATTTATAAAGATGATATACAATCTAGGTGGTTCTATAAAATAAAGGCATCCAAAGAAGATGGAAACACTATTTATGCCGGCCCATTAATCGTTCCACCACGCGGTTCGCCAATAGCAGATTTCTATGCAAGTCCCCTTGAAGGTGTAAAGCCATTGGAAGTTGTGTTTACAGATTCATCTGAAGTGGGACCATCTGGTGCAGTAATAATAAGTTGGGAGTGGGATTTTAATAATGATGGCACTATTGATTCCAATATCCCAAATACAACCAATACATATACCAGCTCTGGTCATTATACTGTTTCTCTTACAGTAACAGATATAAATGAAGAAAGTGATACAAAAATTGTACAGAATATGATAGAAGTATGGGAGCCACCAATTGCAGATTTTTCTGCATATCCTCCACTTGAAGGCGAACCACCTTTAGAAGTAGAATTTACTGATGAATCAACTCCAGGTTCTGGAGATATTATCAGTTGGTATTGGGAGTTTGGAGATGATTCAACAAGTACAGAACAATATCCAATACATACATATACAGAAGAAGGTTATTATGATGTAACTTTAACAATAACAGATTCAAACAATTTAGAAGACAGTTTAACAATAGATAATCTTATTTTTGTAAGATATAAACCAATTGCAAAATTCTCAGCAGTTAATACAATAGGTGTAAAGCCCTTAATCGTTAATTTTACTGATGAATCTTACCACCCAGGAATTTCAGAAATTGATGAATGGTATTGGAACTTTGGAGATGGGGCAGATACTACTTATACAACTTTTACCGACATAATAACTCACACATATCCCGACTCCGGTCATTATACTGTTTCTCTAAAAGTTACTGATACTAATAATGTAAGTGATACAATAACAAAAAATAATTATATTGAAGTTTGGGAACCACCAATTGCAAGCTTTTCTGCCGATCCCCCACTTGAAGAACAACCACCTTTAGAAGTTCAATTTAATGATGATTCTATTCCAGGTTCTGGAGAAATTATTAGCTGGTATTGGGAGTTCGGAGATGATTCAACAAGTACTGATGAAAATCCAACACATGAATATACTGAAGAAGATTATTATGATGTAACTTTAACTATAACAGATTCAAATGGATTAGAAGATAGTATTACAAAGGAAAATTTTATTTTTGTAAGATACAAACCAATAGCAAAATTCTCGGCAGTTGATACAATAGGTGTAAAACCATTAATTGTTAATTTTACTGATGAATCAGAACATCCTGGCATTGCGGAAATTGATGAATGGTATTGGGAGTTTGGAGATGGGGCAGACACTACCTATACAACCTTTATCGGCACAATAACTCACACATATCCCGACTCCGGTCATTATACTGTTTCTCTAAAAGTTACTGATACTAATAATGTAAGTGATACAAAGATAGATCATAATATGATTGAAGTCTGGGAACCACCAATCGCGAATTTTTCTTATTCTCCTGATAGTGGTCCACCACCATTAACTGTTTATTTTGAGGATAATTCTCAACCAGGTTCGGGAGAAATAGTCTTCTGGTATTGGAAGTTTGGCGATGGTATTGAAGATCCCGGTCAACATCAAGATGTAACACATACTTATCATGATCCCGGTTGTTATTATGTTACATTAATCATCAGGGATTCAAATGGTTTGGAGAACAGTTTAATTTCAGAAGATTGCATAAGGGTTTATAAAGGTCCTGAAGCAAAATTCTCAGCATTACCAATAAGCGGCGAACCGCCTTTGGAAGTAGAATTTACTGATGAATCTATTAAAGGTTCAGGAGATATAAATTATTGGGAATGGGATTTTGGAGATGGTAAAACGAGTAATGCACAAAATCCGATTCATAATTATGAAGAATCCGGAATATATACTGTTTCTCTAACAGTTACTGATACAAATACAGAAAGTGATACAATTATAAAAGAGAATTATATAATCGTTGCAGAGAATTGTTTCTATCCGAATCCATACAATCCTGAATCAGGAATTGTTGGAACATTTCGCTATACTCCAAAATCTTCAGGTAATTATGCAATCACAATTTATGATGTTTCCAATCAAATTGTTATAGAGCTTAATTGTGGTTCTCAAAAAACTAATGAAATTTTTGAATTTAATTGGAACGGAAAGAATGCAAGCGGAAAAGATGTTGCAAATGGAACTTACTTTTACATAATTAAATCAAATACCGGTGATAGTTATATGAACAAACTATCAATTTTAAAATAAACGGAGATGAAAATGAAATATAAATTATTAGTCATATTATTAATTACATTATTTCTTTTTGTAAGTCTCTTTGCAGGTGATTATAGTGGTGGGCAACCAGGTGCATTTTTAAGAATTCCTGTTGGGGCTCGTGCAAGTGGTTTGGGTAGTTCTTTTACAGCTATTGCAGATGATATTTCTTCTTTATATTGGAATCCAGGTGGTTTATTTCAGTTAAAATCCGTAACTGCTGGTGGAATGTATTCTCTAATGTCACAAGATAGAATTCATAATTATGCTTGTTTAATTATTCCTGTTGAATCATCTCTAACCTTTGCATTAAGTGGAAATCAATTTGGAATTTCTGATATTTCCGGTTGGGATGAGTTTGGTAATTTTACAGGGAAATATGATGATTCAGAATTAGCGATTTCGTTAGGTGTTTGTAAAAATATTGGTAAATTGATTGGTTTTGGTTTCACAGTGAAATATTTAAATCATTCATTACATGATGAAGAAGCCAAAGGATTTGGTTATGATGCAGGTTTATTATTTAATATTGGTTTTGAAAGTAAAATTTTTAATTCACTTCGTTTTGGAATTACAGCTCAAGATATTAGTTCAAGCATCGAATGGGATACGGATTCATCCACAAAAGAAGAAATTCCTTTAACAATGAGAATAGGGTGTGCACTTGATTTTATAGTTAAAGGTGAGCCCTTACTTATTGCTTTTGATGTTTCTCAAACAACTGATGAAGAGATGATTTTCCATGCAGGTGTTGAGACATGGTTATTTAACCTACTTGCTTTGAGATGTGGTTTAAATGATAAAGAAGTCAATTTTGGTGCTTCATTTAGAATCAAAGCTTTCCAGATAGATTATGCTTATTGTCCTGATATATTTGAATCAGAAGCAACAAATAGATTTGGTTTTCAGATTAGTTTTTAAAATCCAACTTATTCTTCAATAGTTATTGAGTCGGCTTCATTATAATAATAATCTGCCATATCTGTGTCTTTATTGCATACTTTTTGAGCTTGTAAATTATTTATCAATATCACATGCGTATAAGCACATAATAAGAATTGGTTGCCGGATCCTTCCAGCGTTCAATAACTTCGATATTGTACAATTCAACATTCACATTTTCATCGAACTTGCTCATTAGTTTATCTTCATTCACAAGTACTTCAACTGCATTATTCAGTGATATTTTTCGGGCAAGGTTGAGTATAGCATTATTTTCTGCGCTGTCCCACGCTTTATGTTCAGTGAAGATTTGACTACATGAACCAATCGCGTAAATATATTCTTCGTCCTGAGGCGGCGTGCCGACCCAAAGGCAATCGTCAGAGAATAAAAAAAGCTCGTTTAATGCATCGGGGGATGAACGAGAGTAGATCACGATGACCATATTTTCAGTAGTAAATGTGTCTGCATTGGCAAAATATTTATGTAGTGTTCTTTCGTCTGCGGGAGAATCTTCCACATGTATGAATAGAGAGTCATACACAAGGTCAAGCCCTTTTATAGATTGGATATAGGTCTGAGTCCCCATCACGTAGCAGTGAGACAATTTCACAAAATTATCAACAGCACTTTTAGTCGCTTCTTTTACGCCTGATTCTTTAATAAAATATACCGGTCCATAACCGATCACTGCATTCTGGGGAGTAATAAACCATGTGGGATATTTTGTTTGTTTGGGGGTTTTTACACTTTTTTGTGGTGATGCACATGAGAGCACCAAAAACAGCACCAGTAAACCCAAAATTAGCTTTTTCATATACTGAAAAGAGAAAACCCCGGGAAAAATTCCCAGGGTTTTCTTCTACAAAAGAAAATTATTGATTCTGCTGCTCTTGCTGATATTTATCAAGATCAGTTTCAAGGTCTTCAAATGCCTGTGAAGCGCGGAATCTATCATAAAGCTGCATATCCTTAACCTTCTTCACAACGTTCTGATTGAATGCCACGAGTGGAAGTTCCATAAGCATATACGCTCTGAACATGCCACCGCTCTCAGGAACAACTTTTTGTTCGCGAACTCTGCTACCCTGGAGGGTTTGGTTGGCAATGTTCTTCATGGTCTGGCTATAGAATGCATTTAATTCTGCATCTTCACCGCTTCCGACTTCTTCCTGGAAACTTTTTACAAGTACAGAAACTTTCGTTTCAAGCTGTTGTGCAATATCTGCACGTGCGCCAGCTTTTGCTTTGTCAAGAGCAAGCTGCATCTGTGTTGACGTTGCTGAATTTACACCAAAGATGTAATCAGGATCCTGGGGAGGGTTTAAGAACCAACCTGGAATGTTGGATTCTTTCATTGTTTTTTCACCACCGCCGCAGCCAATAGCGCCTACGACAAATGCTGCAATTAGCAAACTGAAGAGTATTTTCTTCATGCTGCCTCCTAAATTTTTCGGTTTATGTTTACACATATTATCTTAGCTTTACATAAGGTTCGTCATTCAGTATTAATGCTTACAAATTGTCAAATAATTTGGTTGACAAGATATTTTTTATATTCTCTTTTCTAATATGAAAGGACATAAAATGAAATCGATTTCAATAAAAACCCATTCGCAGTTTTGTATGATTAATATAACATCTCAAATTCAGAATATTGTGTATGAATCAGGCATAGCTGATGGCATAGTACGCGTTTTCGTGCCGCATACAACAGCAGCCGTAACTATCAACGAAGGTGCTGATCCTGCAGTCGTGAAAGATATTATTAAAGAGCTGGATAAGATCGTGCTCTTGCGTGACAATTATTTACACATGGAAGGAAATTCCGCAGCGCATATCAAGTCAACACTGGTCGGTGCATCTGAAATGGTGATGATCGAAAACGGTTCTCTTGTGCTCGGCACCTGGCAGGCGATATTCTTTTGCGAGTTTGACGGACCGCGCCAGAGAAAGATTTTTATAAAAGTTATCGAAGGATAGTAATTATAAGAGCACACAGATAAACGCAGATTAATCTGATCTTCGCTGATTAAATTTTTAATTTATAGTGTATCTCGAGTAAAGAGTAAATTGAATTTTAACATTCCTCTTTCTCCTTTTTGAGAAAAATATTTATGAATGTATTAGAAAGATAGAAACAAAAACACGAGTCGTCCGTGAGAGGAACAAATCGGGTTTCCCCTATCAGGACCCATCTTTGCAAGCTGAGTCGTGATCGAGAACCTTTATTCTTAAATCTCAAATCGGTGTTCTGCACCAGCCCTGTAGCTAAGTGTGTCTGGTTCTTAAATCAAAAACAATTACTATCGTCTCCTTCTGCTGGCTGCACCACCGCCACTTCCTCCAAAGAAGAACATTATTCCTAAAAGAAAGCCAAAATTATACCAGCCACCGCTATTATGAACCTCATAGATAGTCACATTATCATTAAACACGGAAATAATAAACGAGAAAAGGATAATGAATCCGTTCCACAAGCCCTTCCAGAAACCAGCAATCTCACCGTCTTTATCGGGCTTGTTCTCCGCCTGGTTTATTCCGGCAGTACAGCTGACAATCAGAATGATCATAACAAAGATCGTAACTATTTTTAGTGTTTTTTTCACATTCAATCTCTCTTATATAGTGTGATTTATAAAATTTTCACTCCAATATCTCTGGCATAATATAGGGCATAAGATAGAGAATTCGCTCTTCGTTGTAAAAAGTTGATTCCTGAATTTTCTCAATAAGAATTCTGATCTCCTTTGGTAGATCATTCAATTTAATACCCGGAGCATCCATGCTGAGTTTAATTGTGAAGGCAGATTCTTTCTTTGGGTACGCAACCAGCTCAACCTTTTTCTGAATGTTAGCTAATTTCTTTATTTCATCAATAGCTTCTTTCATGCCCCCATAAGCATCGACAAGACCGAACTCAAGCCCTCTTGTGCCTGTCCACACACGCCCTTTAGCGACAGCATCGACTTCTTCATAGGTCATGCCTCTACTTTTTGCAACCTTGCCCACGAAATCCTTGTATTCTTCGCTCACGGATTCCGCGATCATTTTCTTTTCCTCGTCGTTCATTGGTCTGTTCATGGAAGCAAAATCAGCATTTCTTCCTTTTTTTACATTATCCCAGTTTACATGAATTTTATCAAATAATTTTGTAAGATTCGGCACCGCGGCGATCACGCCGATGGAACCGGTCACAGAAGTTGGCTCTGCAAATATCTTATCAGAAGGGCAGGCAATGTAATATCCGCCCGATGCAGCAAAGCCCGAAAAAGATGATACCACAGGTTTTGCATTTTCGCCCTTTTTACAAAGCACAACCTCTCTGTAGATATTTTCCGACGCCAGCGACGAACCTCCTCCGCTATCAATCCGCAGAATAATTCCTTTTATGGATGGGTCCTTTCGTGCCTGCTCTATTGCCTCCATATAGGTTTTATCACCGATGGATTTGCCGGGTACACTCTCGCCCGAATGGATATAGCCAACAGCATAAATAACAGCAATTTTCGCAGTAGGATCATCGCTCCAATCTACCCTGTTTTCCGGTATCTTATACTTATTGGTGATCTGCACATCACCATAAAGCGTTTTCAGAGTATCCTCAAGTTGATCTCGATAGATCAATCCATCGACCAATCCTGCTTCGAGCGCACGTTCTGCAAGAAGATAAGGTCCGTTATCAATAGCCGTTCTCACCTGCTCGTCAGTCATATTTCTGCCCTCGGATATCATAAGCACTATCTGGGCGTACAACTCGGAGAGAAAATCTTCATACATTTCTCGCTCGGCTTCGGTCATGTGAGTTTCTGTGAACATATTGGCTGCATTTTTGTATGCATGGCTTTGAAATCTTATGACTTCGATGCCAAGTGTGTCGAGCAGCCCTTTAATATATGGGATTGAGGCGGAAATTCCCCTAAGGTCGAGTATCCCGCCGGGATTGAGATAGATCTTATCAGCGACCGAAGAGGCAAACACATAATTTGAATTGGAAATATAATCATAATAGAAGATAATTTTTTTGCCTGTGGATTTAAAATCTAAAAATGCATCTTGCAGTTCCTGGAATTTTGCCAAACCCACAGACAGGTTTCCGGCTTGAAAGACAATTCCACTAATTCTGTCATCATTTTTCAGCGTTTTTACCTTTTCTATGATCTCGCTCATTGTATTTCCTGAAGATGTCACTATTTCAATGGGACCAAATTTTTGTGTGGGTTGGATATCATACACGGCACCGGAGAGCTTATAATTATAGAATTTATTCTGTTTGTCATGAGTTAAAAATGATTGGAAGCGCTTACCCGATATATTGCCATACACCAAACCGCTTTTACTCTTATCGCTGTATTGAGCTCCGGTCTTGAAATTTGATATATCAAATCCAACGCCCACGGAAATGCCTTCATCCTCAAAATCATAATATCCATTCAAATGAACGCCATTAAGAAATTGAGTTTGTAAACCAACGATCGGTTTTCTCCACTCTTTGTTTGAGTAGGTCGCATCACAGGTCAGGGATATTTTATAGCAAAACCTTCCCTTTACCCTGATTGGACGAAGCCCAAAGCCCATGGTATAGCTTTCGTTTTTCTTGGATATATTTCTCCACGATCCTGCAATAGAAAGGAAATCCCAGGGACGGGTAAGAAAATATAATCCCCAATCGCCTTTCCAGAATCCTGCTGGTTTCCAGACGTAATCCGTTCCAAAATAAATATTCTTCGCGAGCTTAGAACCGTCAGAAAGTGTGTGTAATTCTGTTGAATCCAACTTTTCATAACAGTATCCCAGATCCTTAAGATTCAGGAAAAGTGCCCAGTTTTTCTGCATATGCTTATCCTGGAATGAACGAAGATATCCCACTCCTGATGCATTGCCGAATCCCAAAGCCGCTGGGTTGACTTTCGTTGCAAGGAAATCATCCGTTGTTGCTGTGGGAAAGTACGTATAATCAAACGCATAGACCGCACTTATGCTCACGAGTAAGATCACAGATAAAATAAATAATTTTTTCATTATATATCCTTTCTCAGAATTTTTTTCTTATAATAATTATTAGCTCCTGTACAAATTTGCTAAAGCTCATATCTTTGTTTAATTTATAGATAACCATTACTCCTCTCGATAGATTACAGAGAAATAATGATGCGCCCCTCGCCTTCCGGATTATTCACTTCAATTGTGCGAGAGGATAACCACTTTGGTTCAAAATCTTTTGAATGTGTTGTCGCCAATATTGTACTTTCGCTGCTAATCAGATCATAAAGATAAAGGTGAATTCGTATCTTACTCTTCCTCACATGTTGATAGGTGTCCGCATCAAAAATTGCTGGAAAATCACTGTACACGAGCATGCCGTTTGTAGGATTGAGCGCATAATCTGATGAGTTGATCTTCAGGGTGTCCACATCATAAGAGTCAACTTCCCATGTTTCTGCGATAATACGGAAAAAAGTAAGTATATTCACGGTTTGATAAAGAGAGCCCCAGAAAAATGTCCCTCCGGCAGTCCACGCAATTGGCTTGATCTGAATATCTTTTCTATGCACATTCGATAAAGTTGAGGGATAAAAATGAGTTATATCTGCTCCGTCCGAGGTATTGATGAAGTAAAGAACCGTATCGGAAACCAGTGCGATGTCACGTTCTTTTGGAGAAACACGAAAATCCATTCCCTGCGAAGAATAAATCTCGTCACCTTTTTTCATGCTCGTGTATTTCCATAGCTCATCTCTCCATTGATCAGGGAATTCCGAAAATGGATAAATGCGCCGTATCACGTATATTGAACCTCTGTTAAATTCCGCCGGATGATAGTGTTGCACCTCGACATCCGAAAGTGTAATGAAAAGCTGTGATTGATCTTTTTGCACGTTTTTCACATACACATCAGTCAGGGTTG
>JAVCDK010000082.1 GCA_030765865.1 Candidatus Celaenobacter antarcticus
CCAAGCTCGACGAAGAAGGCGCTAAAGCCGGCAACGCGGACGATCAGGTCGCGGTATTGATCGGGATTTTCCTGCGCATCCTTCAGCATTGCGCTGTCAACCACATTGAATTGAAGCTGAAAACCGAAATCAAAAATGTCTTACAAGTCCTTTTCCCAGAACTTAGTAAACATACTAATGTTTTCACAAAAACAATGCTCAGACTTCTTCTTAAAGCTCCGGGATGCTTTCCCATTATGAAAATGAAAACTCAACAAATCGCTAGATTCTTCGATAAAACCAGAGGAAACAAAATTCAAATATCTCCACGTGAACTGAAATCCCTGGCAAAAAACTCTATCGGAATCAAAGATGACTCACTTGAAACGGTGCTGATATTAAAGATCAAAAGATTAATCTTCATCATAGAACAAATTGATGATATAAAAGAGCACCTCAAAATTTATGTTAAAGAAAATCTCCAACAAAATTTTGATATAATTACTTCTATAAATGGTATCGGAAAAACTACTGCTGAAAAATTCCTGATCGAAATTGCCGATATTGAAAACTTTAAATCTCACAAGCAGCTGAGAGCTTATATCGGTACGGATCCTTCTATCAAACAAAGCGGATCCTCTGTTAATGTAAACGGAAGAATATCAAAAAGAGGAAATGCTTATTTAAGAAAAACTATCCGGCAAATGGCTGTTGGCGTTATTCGTTGCTGTCCCTATTTTGCTGATTATTTCCATAAGAAAATCAGTGAAGGCAAAAAATATAAACAAGCTGTTATTGCTGTCGCTAATAAGCTGATCAAAACACTCTATGCAATGTTAAAAAACAAAACCTTTTCCCAGGTTAAAAATGAAGCCAATCTAATAAATATTATTTATAGTTGACTCCTTGTGGTTTTTACACATTTCTTTTTTTGAGTTTTCCAAATACGTATCCCTCAATTTCATAATCAGTCCATTCGATAGATATCACCTCTCATATCCCATAACCTCACTATTCCAAGGATGAGGAATAGCAAGGTTGGAGAGTATAAATTTGTTTTTTCCAGGGTTTTTGAATATATTACAGATGCACCTATGTACGGTGCCAAAATTGTGAAGGAATAGGTAACATGCATAATAGACGTTAGTTATACAATACCGGAGGGGGGAGGTAAGTCCTCCGTAAATACTGTTCCTACTACATATCGTTGCCCTCATATTTTTCCTTTTCATCATGTATATCACACATTATGAAAAACACTCATCTTGATAAACCTTTCTTTATCAACCTCTATTTCATTCTAAGGATTTGAATTTAAATAAATGTAGCGCAAGATTCCAATCTTGCGTACTCAACATCAGTCTTCTTCGCTGGCTGGCAGGTACACCCCGACAGGTCGGAATGTTGAGTTAAAATAGTCAACCTCACTTTTCTTTTTCTTTTTCTCGCTTTTTCGTCCTATCTATTTGTCGCTCTTCTCTCCTCTCTCTACCCTCCACGCTCTACGGTTTTAATATTCCCAGCCAATCTCCAAGTAAAAAATTCAATCTTCCAATAAGAAGGGATATACGTGCCATAACCGTATAGCCAAAAGCAGCACCAAAACTTACCATAAGAAAATAGATGCCCACGCGGGCTGTGGTTCCGAATGCACCTTCGTGTTTCTTGCTGAAGAAGAAGTAAACAATGCCTGTTATTGTGCCGATAATGAGAATGAGTTCCCCAATTATTTGGGCTGCATTGCTCGAAGCAAAAGGATTCAGCATCGTTGCAGTAAGTTGATTCAGCACATCGGATTGCAGATAGCGCTTGAAGAATAGTCCTGCAGTTGTTCCTACCACGACAGCGAGTGCATATCGGCTAACCCAGTCGATCGAGGGGATCAATCTGCAGAGCATGAGGATGCCGAGGAACGCAGGTATTAAGAGAATGAAATTATGAGCAAAATCCGTAGTGACAGGCACAAATAGATTGGGTATCAGTATGTTGTAAATCGTATATATGAACCAATAACCGGCAGAAATTCCGATGAATATCTGCTCAGCTATTTTATAAAATGGATTATCCTTGTAGAGGAAGCTGAAAATTGCGAAGGTGAGAAAGACACCGATCCAGATCCCGATTCTATGCATTAAAATTTCCATTCATTTCTCCGAGTGCTATGATTTCATTGTATCTTTTTTCCTTGTGGCAAAATATCCAATATTGCCGATCAGGATAAAAATAATTATAATGAGATGGGCAACTGATTGAGCATCCATTCCTTTTGTTGCGAAACCGGGTTTGTTGACAAGGAGTTCATATTCTGCTGCCCCTTTCAGGCCGCCAAGTAAGCCGACAAGTTGTTGTTGCTCATTCACATACGCAAGCATGATGGGTGCCTGTACTGCAGTTGTTCCGCCGCCGACCGGTTTACCAAAAGTGTCATGAGCGATCATAACCCACTGTTTCAATCCCGGATCACCAGCAGAAAGAGAGATCACACAACCAAGCTTATCAAAATTCTTGATACCTTTCATAATTGGGAATTCATCAATAGGATTCCCACCTCCATCGGTAGGAAAAGTGCTTCGAAAATCCTTAGCCATATGGTTGATAGTGACCATTCCGCCTACTTTGTAACCAAGATTAATGAAGTCAATGCCATATTCAATATTCGGATATTCCGCACTCACCTTTTCGAATGCTTCATTGCACATTTGCACACCCATAGGCCAAAGAGCTATTGCAATAATACGTATCCGGTTAGTGAATGCTTGCTCCATCAAAGCGATCGCCATGGGTTGTATCTCTGGCTTGGTTGAGGGTCCATAATCAAAAGAAATGAGAATGCGTGTGCCGGGCTCCAATTCTTCCATGAGATTGTAAACACTCTCGACATTTTCGGTCACTTCCAGATTGAAGCCCAAAGTCCATATAAGAGGGAGTGCCACACCGATGAAGATGAGCACGAAAATAATTCTTCTGTCAATATGAAGGAATCTTTCAAAAATTTTCATTTTATTTACCCCCTAAATATGAACGTTCAATGCCAAGAATAATGCGTAGAGAGCTGCCGATCACACCAAATCCTGCACATATCATGATCGCGCGCTGACCGGCAGTATTGGGGTATTTCATGATGAAAGAAGCAATATTTGGCAGATGCAGGAAACCAAGAGATTCAGGAATCCAGCATGTTAACGTGCTTCCAATCGTTGTCCTTCCGAGCATGACGAGAACTGCTGCGACAAGGAGCAGTGTGGATTCGGCATTACGAGCACGAAATGCCCTGTAGGATGCAGAAGCCATGAAGAATGCGAGCAATGAGAACATGGTTGCAGAGAGATTCTCAAACATGTATTTGAAGATGTAATCAAAGGGTTTGTACCCGAAGAAATTGAGCATTTTGTCGCTGATTGGAATGAGTCCGGGCTGCTTCTGGGTTCCCCATAAGATGCCGCAAGTGACCATGATAGAAAAGCTTACAAGCGCGATAATAAAGTAGGGCCAGTTGGGGGCCTTACGGGAGATTTTTATAATATTTACTTTGAACAAGCTGAGCTGTCCGAGAATGATGGCAAAGCCCGAAATGATCAAAAACCATCCTCCCAGACTGGTCGAGAGGTTGCCAAAGGGTTTGTGCGGAATAAATTCAGAAACGATGATAAGCGCACCAACAAAGAAGGTGATAAGCATTGGAATTTGTCTTTTCATGTGACCTCTTTATGTATTAGTGGGTTGCCAAAAAGTCTTTCAGGAAATGTATGCCGAACATTTCGAGCACCACACCGACGAGGAGGGTTAGTATAATGATAGCTTTTCCTACATCCTGACCTTTCAAACTTCCAAGCTGATTCGGTTCATTTGAGAGATACGCAGATGCAGCGAAGAGTTCTTCACCTATCAGAGTATAGTCACATGCAGCAACAAAGAATGGGATTTGCGTGGGCATTGCCGTGCCCGCGATCTGGATCGCTCCACTTTCAAAACCGGTTTCTGCAAGAATAAGGGATTCGGCGTAAAATGCGCCCAGATAGAAATTTGCAGCGGGTTTTTCGCGCAATATTATGCCATCGACACCAGCCACATACCCGAACTGGTCATCTGTAAGATAGAATACGGAGTCTGGGTTGAATGCATCCGGTCTTCCTGCCCGGAGGTAGGATTCCTTCACGATCTCTTTTGCAGTGGAGAGTACCATCGAGCGGCACACGGGAACATAAATTGTCGAATCATATTGAGCAACTTTCTCAGCAAGATGTCCCAAAATGTTCAAGCCGGCAATTGTCTGCATATCATCGAGATCGGAGATACCCGGCACAAAAAGAAGAGGTTTCCCCATTTCTGTAGCTCGTCCGACCGCCTCTTCTATCGTATCGAGTCCACTGATTTTCCTTATGTATAACCGTTTTCCTCTTCGAGCAGAAAGAATAAAATAAAGAATAGCGCTGCCAAGAAGAATAGTCATAATGAGCAGAGATATTTTATCTGTATTGAACCACTGTGCCCTGGCTATTGCTGAAGCACTGAAGCTTTGCAGCGTTTCTCCGTTCATTTTCGGAACAGAGAGCATGTAAAAATATTCCTGCCCATCCTCAATATTTTCATCATCAATATATGTTTTCAGCAGTGGAGTGACCCTCGCAATCTCAATATAATTTTCTTTATCAATACTGCGGGTGATGATCATCTCAGGAAAAGATGGTGGGACATTCCATTCCAATAAAATCGCACCTCCATCATCATTTGGATTGTCTGAGGCAGTGAAGGAAATGTCCTGGGCACATAAAGCGAATGAAAAAAATATTAAAATTACGAGTAAAATATATACTCTCATGTATTACTCCAATTAACTAAAAATTCAATTTGCATTCGAAATCACAAATAAAAGATTAAAGTGTCAACAAATTCCAAAATATCATTAAAAATTATGAAAAGATTGGAAAACTTTACAAAAAATTCATGAATCCACATTTGATTATAAAAGGAATAGTCAATGAATATTTTAATTTCAGGCGGAACTGGTTTTGTTGGATATCATTTAATAAAATGTCTTGTGAACAAAGGTCATTTGATCACGTGTATTATAAGACCTAACTCAAAAACTGAGACTCTTAAAGCTTTTGACGTTCAATATATTTCGACTGAGGAAATAATTAATAAACAGATAGATTTTTCTCAATTTGATATTGTATATCATCTTGCTAGTATCCGTCATAAATGGGGAACAAGTTGGAATGAGTATATTCGATCTGGGCAAGAATATACTGAGATGTTGTTAAAATCATCCGTTAGTAAAATAGCACAATTTATATTTTGTAGTTCAGTCGCGGTTTATGGATATTCAGAGGAACTTCCTATTTCAGAAGAAACAGAGAGGAAGCCATATAATTTATATGGAAAAATGAAGCTTGAATGCGAAAATCTTGTTACTTCATATAATGAAAAGTATGGTCTGCCATATACAATTCTCCGTCCCTCCATTGTGTATGGTGAAAATGATCAGCAAGGTATGATGACCAGATTAATTAAAATGATTCATAATAATTCATATCATACAGTTGGGGGTGGCAGAAATAGAATTCAATGTATTTATATTGAAGATTTTATTAATATTCTTGAAAAGATTGGAACAAATTTTCATCCAACTAACGATGGCTTTATTGTATCTTATAAATATCCAATTACGATAAATAATTTAGTTAAATTAATAAGAAATGAATTACAAAAAAAAGTCATTCTTGACATAAAGATTCCAGAATGGTTTGCACGATTTATTGCCATTATAATTGAAAAGATTTATCAGAAGGGTGTGAAATTAACAGGTCCAGAACCGATTATTGCCCAAGAGAAAGTGGATACAATGGTTAAAGATGTGATATATGATATTTCTAAAATCGAAAAAGAATATGATTTCAAGCCCATATTTTCTTACGAACATGGAATTAATAGATTGGTACATAATTTAGCGCAGGAGAATAAATGGAAGGTATAATAAAACAGGATGTTAATCAACGATATGAATGTGAAATATTAGGTTTCGGAGAGATATTTGAGATTAAATCAGTTGAAAGAATCAGAAAAAGATTAATGAAAAAATATAAGGATGGAGTATTATATCTATCTTCAAATAAAGATCATTCAGGAAAAGGTTTTACAAGAGAAGAAGTGGAAAGTGCTGTCAGAAATGACGGATTGCAGCTATTGGAAAGCGGTTATGCAGATGCACCTCCCTGGAAATCTGATCCTCTTGAAACAGGACAAAAATCATCAAAAATGAAGATTCCGATTTTATCAAAATTAGCCCCACTTTTATTTGTGATGTGGATTCCTGTATTTGAGCAATTTTACAGAAAGCGACGAAAAGCACATGTTGTTTGGGTGTTTGGAGTAGTTGATGAAAAATAAATTGAATATTATAATTGGTATAATCATTGGAATTGCCTTTCTCGGTTTCTGGTTTCTTCTGGTTGATATAAATGAGATATGGTCATATCTTAGCCGATTGAATATTTTTCATCTTGTCATATTTACTTTTTTTTATATTTTCGCATATTTCATTCGTTCTTATAGATGGCGACTTATATTGAAACCGATCTTTACTATGAAAATCCTTGAATCTTTCTCCTATTTTATGGCGGGAATGTTAATTAATTATATTATTCCTATCAGGGCAGGTGAGGTTGCAAAAAGCTTTTTTCTCAAGAAAAATGAGGGTGTAAAAATTTCAAAATCCCTTCCTTCAATATTCATTGATAAACTTACTGATTTATTTCCAATTATTGTAATTATTATACTAATTCCAATTCTATCAATTCCTGTTGGAAGGACACTCACTTGGGTAATTGTCGCTATCCTGGCATTGTATGTGATTTTTCTTTTTATCCTCTTTTTTTCCATGAAGAGTCCAGAGAATATGCACAAGATTTTGATGAAATTATCTTTTTTCCTTCCCAATAAATTCAAACTTAAACTCGAAAAATTTTTTGTCAGCTTCATTGATGGGATGGGGATACTCAAAGGACGAGTAAAGGATACAATACTGATTTATGTTTTAACAATTCTTGCTGTTTTGTCGGAAGGTTTTTTTGTGTATATGATTTTTAAAAGTTTGGGGTTGCAAGATATTGGATTTATAAAAATTATTTTTGGCTATACGCTTATGAATCTTACTTATATTCTGCCAACACCACCAGCACAGATTGGTTCAAATGAATTCATGTGGGTTGTGATTTTTTCTTTTGCACTTGGGGTAAATAATAACTTAACCGGGGCTGCTGTTGCAACCGTTCATATCCTGACAACAATTATAATATTTTCAATTGGAGCAATCTCACTTTCTTCAATTGGGATAAAACTTACAGAGGTTTTGAAATCAAATAATTAAATTATTGACAAAATTATAAAGAGAATTTTCAAAGAGTCAATCGTGGAGGTGCGATATGAAAAGTAAGATAATAACAAGTATTTTATTTCTTTTTATAATAGCAAACTTCTATCTGTTACAAGCTGATTTAATTAATGTTAACGCTAATGGTGGCGCTCAATTTTTATCAATTCAAGAAGCGATCAATGTTGCTAGTAATGGGGATACGATTTTAGTACATTCAGGTACTTATTATGAAAATATTAATTTCAATGGGAAGAACATCGTTGTTGCATCTTTATATCTCACAACAGGAAATAAAGATTATATTAACGACACGGTTATTAATGGCAATCACAATGGCGTTGTAGTAACTTTTGAAAATGGTGAAACATCCTCGGCAATACTCAAGGGTTTTACGATTACAAATGGATACGCTGAATATGGTAGTGGTATTAAATGTAAAAATGCAAGTAAACCTGTTATTGATCATTTGATCATTTCGGGTAATACAGCTACAGACGATGGCGGTGGCGTTGCATGTTATACTAATTCATCAATGACAATTAGTAATTGTATTTTCAATAACAATATTGCAAATGATAATGGTGGTGGAATTTTTCTAAATCATTCCAAAGGATTAATTGATAATTGTCTTTTTAGCGATAATATTTCTAATGGCGGAAGTTCTGCAATAGATTGTTGGTCGTCCGATCCGCTAATAATTAATTGTACGCTTGTTAATAATATTTCCTATAGCTGGGCAACAATTGGCATATGGGATACATCAAGTCCAAATATTATAGATTGTATAGTATCAAATAATACCGGTTCAGGATTTGTGTTTCATTCTCAATCACAAGCGACAGTCGAATATTGTAATTGTTATGAAAATTCTTATGGCTCTTTCTCAGGTTCTGTGCCACAGGGGCTTGGGACTATCATTCAAGTAAACGCAAACAACGATCCATGCGATGAGTTCTATAATATTTTTATTGATCCTAAATTAAATGACACTGTAAATTCAAATTACGTACTGTTGCCAACCTCTCCCTGCATTGATGCAGGAATTCCAGACACAACCGGGCTTAATCTCCCTCAGTACGACCTGGATGGTAATCTTCGAATTGTAGATGGAAACGGTGATGGAATAGCAATTATTGATATGGGATGTTATGAATCCGATGGAATGAATTACAATGTCTTTACACGTGTAACCGTTGGAGATATTGTAAATGATGATGGTTACTCTCATGGAAGTAGCTGGATTGATTATGATAATGATAATGATCTCGACCTATTTGTTGCTAACTGGAATGATCAAGATAATTTTCTCTATCAAAATAACGGAGACGGGACTTTTACGAGAATTACAAATAGCGTCATTGTGAATGATGGCGGAAAATCGCATGGAACGACCTGGGGTGACTACGATAATGATGGTAATATTGATGTTTTTGTAGGTAATATTGCAGATCAAAACAATTTTCTCTATAGTAATAACGGAGATGGAACTTTCACAAAGATTACCGAAGGTGATATAGTGAACGATGCCGGAAAATCCAATAATTGTTGTTGGGGGGACTACAATAATGATGGATTTATTGATCTGTTTATCGCCAACAGTGGGTCTCAAAACAACTGTTTATATTGCAACTATGGCGATGGGTCATTTATAAAAGTCACGGATGGTGTTGTTGTAAATGATGCAGGTCAATCAAAAGGTTGTAGCTGGGGTGATTTTAATAATGATGGGTATTCTGATCTGTTTGTGACGAATTCTGATAATCAAAATAATTATTTATACTGCAATAATGGAGATGGAACTTTTACAAAAGTAACTGATGGACCTGTCGTTAATGACGGAGGAGATTCAAGAGGAGGTGGAAGCTGGGGTGATTTTGATAATGATGGAGATTTAGACTTGTATGTTTCAAATAGATTGCAAGATAACTTCCTCTATCGCAACAATGGAGATGGCACCTTTGCGAAAATTACTGATGGAGATATAGTAAATGATGGCGGAAATTCTCGTGGAACCAGCTGGGGAGACTATGATAATGATGGATATCTCGATCTGTTTGTTTCTAATGATGGTGGAAATAACTTCTTATATAAAAATAATTGCGATGGCACTTTTACAAAAATTACTGATGAAACCATTACTAATAATGGTGGTGTTTCTGTTGGTTGTGTGTGGGGTGACTATGATAATGATGGTGATTTAGACATATTCGTAAGTAATTTTTGGGGTGATAATAACTTCTTATATAGTAACAATGGAAATGATAATAACTGGATTAATATTAAGTGTGTTGGTACACTTTCAAATAAATTAGCTATTGGCACAAAAGTAAGAGTGAAAACTACGTTGGCTGGAAATCCAGTGTGGCAGATGAGGGAGATTTCGTCTTTGAGTGGTTACAGCAGTCAGAACAGTATGAATGCAATGTTTGGTCTTGCTGACAATACGACGATTGATTCATTAATAATAAACTGGCCTAGTGGTATTGAGCAAGTACTCACGAATATAACGCCTAATCAGTTTATTACAATTACTGAACCATATTCCCCGGTAGGACAAATCCATCTTGCAATCCCAACAGAATATTCATTACCCGGCGATACAGTATTAGTTCCTATAAATGTTCAATTCCCTCAAGATTCAACATTCACCTCTGCAGGAATTATTGTTGGCGGATATTTAGGTTCATTAGAATTTTTTGAGTTGATCGCAGATTCCAGTTTGGTTGGTGATGCGGGATGGATGTATGAGTCCAATGAAACAGATACTCTAAATACGATATGGATGGCTGGTTCCGAACCAATATCTGGCGAGGATGTGCTTATATGGATGAAGTTCAGTGTACCTGACACGGCAACAGGTTTTATTCCAATAACGCTTGTAGATGCCCTATTCGACACGGGTGTAGTACCTGTCGAGCTTACTTCGGGAGGAATAAACATAGTTGCTCTTATATATGGCGATGTGGATTTCAACGGATTAGTTCAAGCGTATGATGCCTCAATGATATTGCAATATTTGGTAGGTTATATTAACTTAGATGATTTGCAATTGTCAGTTGCTGACGTAAGTATTGATTCTACTGTCTCAGCTTTAGACGCAACTTTGATCCTACAGTATGGAGTTGGAATTATAGACACTTTACCCTATCAGCCGGGGGCATCCTACATTGCTAATGGTGATATAACGATGGAAGATCAAGTATATACCGGCGATCCCATTGATGTGCCAATAATAATCACAAATGCAGAAAATATTTATTCTTTCGAAGGTATGATTCATTTTGATACCGAGTGTTTAATGTTATCTGACGTTTATTGGTCTGATTATTTGGATGGTTTTTTTATATGGACAGATGTTGAGGGAGGTGAATTTAAACTCGTAGGATCCGGAGCTTTGCCATATGAGGAATACGGTGTGATGGCAACAATTAGATTTTATCCTAAAGATGGATTTAATAGTTATGATTCAACAACTGTTTTTTTCAATAATATGAGATGGAATGAAAATGATACTATGCATAATATTGCAACATCAATTATTACTAATAATTATGGAGTCAACAATCCTCAAGAACCGGATTTGATACTTCACCAAAATAGCCCCAATCCATTTGCATATAACACCAAAATCCAATATTCGATACCTTTGGAAAGCGTTGTCTCTCTGAAAATATATAATATAAGGGGTGAACTTATTGTTGATCTGGTTAGTGAGTTCAAAGACAAAGGTTCATATGATGTTGTTTGGGATGGTAGAGACAAATACGGTAATAAAGCTGTTAACGGGATTTATTTCTATAAATTTATTAGTGGCGACTCAGAAATAATAAAGAGGATGATACTGCTTAGATAGATTTGAAATAGGATATTGCTCAGATCACAATCTAAAAATAGACTTCAGTTTATTTTTCAATGATCCGGTTTTTCTCCTCTCATCGAAATACCCTTCAAAATTATGAATTAGAGGTTCGTTATTAAGAATCCTCTTTGGATTTTCATAAAAAAGGATTTCTGCAATTTCTTTAGAGTGTTGTAAGGCGACAAAATCGTAGGCATCTTTCATAAGTATTGGCCGTTTTTTTAGACCGTGAACATCCGATGCAATAACATGAACACATCCGAGATTAAGCATTTTTAATGCAAGGTCTTTCACGGCATTGCCAAACACTCCCAGAATACTTCCGCTATTCATCTGGATATATATTTCTCTATTTACGATAGTGAGCAGATAATCGATATTGTTCATGAAGGGGAAAAATCTCTCTGCATGCGCTATAATTGGACGGAATCCTTCTTGCTGAAAGTTAAAAAGTATCTCCTCAAAATTGTCTGGAAAACGTTGCAGTTCAGTTTCGATCAGAATATAATTACTCTGTGCAAGGATAAGGTTTTCCCGTTTGACTTTACTGACCAAATCGGGTTCACAATAGAGTTCTGCGCCGGGATGGATTTTAATACTAAGCTGCCGCTCCTCAATAAGATTTTGCACTTCAATAAGTTTTCTGTCAATTATACTGCGAGTATTTTCATAAACACCGGAAATGATATGCGGTGTTGCGATAAGTTCTGTTACTCCCTGATCGGCAAGGGCTTGTAATATTTCAAAGCTCTCGAATATATCCTGTGCCCCATCGTCTATTCCCGGAAGTACGTGTGTGTGAATATCTATCATATCAGCTATGTATGAATTGCATCTGCGAATTTTTTTATAAGATTGTTTTGGTTGTTTTTTTCAATAGCAGTACCGATCACGATAAAATCTGCACCTGCGGATACTTTTTCTCTGGCTTCTTCTGGAGTCCGTATGCCACCACCAACGATCATTGGAATAGAAATGTTTTCTTTGACCTTCTTGATCATTTCTGCTGGTATTGATTGTTTTGCTCCGCTTCCCCCATCGAAAAAGATAACCTTCATGCCAAGATATTGAGCTGCAAGCGCGTGGGAAACGGCAATATCATATTTGGTTCTTGGAATTGGCAAACTGTTGCTCATAAACTGTACGGAGGTGAGGGAACCGGATTCTATTAAGAAGTAACCTGTCGGGATTGCTTCAACGTCATATTTTTTAATGAGTGGAGCTGTTCGAACTTGTTCGCCTATAAGCAATTGAGGATTTCTGCTGCTCATCATGCTGAGGAAGAGGATCGCATCGGCATAAGGGGAAACAAAATTGAATATACCAGGGAAAACAAGCACTGGCATTGTTACTTGTTTTTTTATGGCCCTCACAGTTTCGTTAAAATTATCTTTAACCATCAAGCTGCCGCCGACCAGAATTACATCAACACCATTGTGCTGGCATTTTTCAGCAAGTTTTGCCGATTCCTCCGGCTCTTGCTTATCGGGATCAATAAGACAGAAGAAACCGGCTTTTTTCTCATTTTTAATTGAATATAAAAATTGTAAAATGTTATTTTTCATTGCGCCACCCATAAAATAACTAAAAATACAAGCATGTGTACTTTCATAAAACTTTCTGAATATTTTGCTGTTTTTGTTAACGGCTTTATTATAAGAATTATCAAATCAACCAGAATCAAAAATACGATGCCGATCATTAGTAAAATAAAGAATGCTGACGAGTAAAATTCTGGATAACCCCAAATAATTGTTGCCGCAAATCCTATCCAGAAAAGCATTGAGAGCAGAAGTGTTTTTTTGTCACCCCACAAAATTGGAAGGGTTTTCGCACCAACAGAACTGTCGCCATTTTTGTCTTCGATATCCTTAACGAGTTCTCTTATCATAGTATAGAAAAATGCACAGATTGCTACAAACAAGGCATTTCTTAGATTATTTGTAATAAAGCTGCCAAAGATGAAAGTTGATGCGGTAGCGAAAGCGACAAGAAGATTTCCCCAGAAATGTATTCTTTTACTTTTCATTGCATAAATAAATAGTAGTATTGAATTAAGTACAGCAATTGCGATCATCCAGATATTGTGCAAAAATATACTAATAATTATTCCTAAAATAAAGAAACAGGCACCATAATATTTTGCTTTTACGGGAGTGATCAGGCCCGAAGGCAAAACTCTTTCTTTTCGGTTGATCATATCTATAGAATAGTCGTAGAAATCATTGATAATGTAACCTCCGCCTGAAATAAACGCAGCAGCAAAGCCGGCAAGCAGAGGATAGAAAATCGGGTATGCTGTCACTTTGTAGTAGGCACCAAATAGAACTGCGATGAATACAAAGAGAAAATTCAGCGGTCTGAGGATACGAATATATGCAAAAAAGGTTTGTATCACTAGGGGATTCTGTCATTAATACGTTCTACAATTTCCATGAGAACTTGATTGTTCGGTATATATTTGATGATATTTTGTGCGTCTTGAATGAGTTTTTGAGCTTGTCGCTTTGATTCTTCAATGCCAAGAAGGGTAGGATAGGTGACCTTTTCATTGCGCTGATCTTCGCCAGCTTCCCTGTCAAGCAGTTCATCTGCTCCAACCTCATCAAGAATATCATCTATAACCTGATATGCAAGACCGATATTCAGTGCAAAGTCACTCAATGCATTGGTGATCTGCTCTGTGGCACCTGCCAAAATACATGCACAACGCTCTGCGGAACGGAGAAGAGCACCTGTCTTTTTGAGATGAATATCTCTCAAAATATGCAGTTTAACTCTTTTTTGCGAGGAAGTAATATCAACCACCTGTCCGCCTATCATACCTCTTGTGGATGCGGCTTCGATGAGTTCTTCAAGGCATTGGATCGCTTTTTTACTGTTTCGAATTTTGAGAACTGTCTCGAATGCCTTTGTCATGAGCGCATCACCGGCAAGGATCGCTATGGCATTACCAAATTTCTTATGACAGCTTGGCTTTCCACGTCTTTCATCTGCGTTATCGATAAAGGGCAGGTCATCATGTATCAAAGAAGCAGTATGCAATATTTCAATCGCACAGGCGACAGGAAGTACCGGTTGAACAGCTCTTTTATCACGTCTGTTTGCAAGCATTTCATAGGTTGCCAGCATCAATGTGGGACGAAGACGCTTTCCTCCAGCAAGCACCGAATATCTCATTGCTCGATGAATTATCTCAGGTTTTGTGCTGTCAGAATCGAGATATTTCGAAAGGGCTCTATTGATAAGTTCTCTTCTACTATCAAAATATTTATCTAATATCAACAATCCTCCTAGGATCAATTTCCTGTCCCGAAAGATCGGGATGAACTTATTGTAAAGTGTAAAAGTTGCAATTTCTTGTCAAATTTTCCAGCTTCAAATCGCATTTAACTTCCTTTATAAAAGAGAAATGGGGTCAATGTCAATCTGCATTTTTATGTAGTTTGGAATTTTTATATTGCTGTGGAACCATTCAATAAAGCGATTGATATTTGGTTGATGTTCAGCTTTTATCAATATGTGATAACGATATTGTTTCCTGATCTTGCTTATAGGAGCAGGTGTCGGGCTGAGAATTATAAGTTTATTTTTTTGAGGATACTGAGCGATCTTATGTCTGATCCCATCCATATAAGAACGAAGTCGCTCTTCATTATTGAGCAGAAATAGTATACGGGCAAGTTTGGTGAATGGGGGATAATGAAGCTCCTGCCTGAGGTGAAGTTCATGTTCATAGAATCCTAAAAAATTCTGTTTTTGAGCATATTGAATGCTGTAATGTTTCGGATTAAAGGTTTGAACGATCACCTCGCCTTCTTTTTCACTGCGTCCAGCGCGCCCGGCGACCTGGATAATATGCTGAAAATTTCGCTCCGATGCTCTGAAGTCAGGTAAATTGAGATTTACGTCTGCGGAAACTATGCCAACTAAAGTTATGTTCGGGAAATCAAGCCCCTTAATGATCATTTGAGTGCCGAGTAGAATATCTATGTAGCCATTACGGACTTGGTCGAATACATTTTGAAAACTATTCTTTTTTGTGGTGGTATCTGTGTCCATTCGAACAATTCTTGCAGTCGGGAAAAGGAATTGAAGATTCTGTTCGATTTTCTCAGTACCGGGTGAACCAAAATTAAAAATGTACCCGCCACACTCAGGGCACTTGCGCGGCATGGAGCGCTCGTATCCGCAGTAATGACACTTCATTTTTTTATTTCGGGAATGATAAGTCATGCTGATATTGCAATCCTTGCATTGAAGTACATGACCGCATTTTGCGCACTGCACATAAGAGGCATATCCTCTGCGATTTTGAAAGAGGAGTATCTGTTCTTTTTTATTGAGCCGGTCCTCGATCTTGTCTCGTAGAAGTTTAGAAAAAATCTCTGTATGATCTTCCTCCTGCCGCATATCGACTACTGTGAGTTTGGGCAGTATTTGATTTTTCACTCTTTTGCTCATTGTAAGAAGAGAATATTTTTTATTTTGAGTATTATAGTAGGATTCAATGTAAGGAGTTGCAGTTCCCAGAAGCACAACTGCGTTATTCATTTTTCCGCGCAGAACTGCCATATCACGCGCATTATAAAGAGGTGGTCGCTCATGCTGTTTGTATGTGTTTTCATGTTCTTCATCCACTATAATGAGTCCAAGATTTTCAAGCGGAGCAAAGAGCGCACTTCTCGGACCGATAGCGATCTTTTTTTCACCCTTCTTCAGGAGGTTCCAGTAATGCAACCGCTCTCTGTCGCTGAGCTTACTGTGAAGAACTGCGATAATATCTCCAAAGTGGGAATAAAATCTTTCAACTGTTTGTGGAGTTAAGGAAATTTCCGGAATAAGGATTATTGCAGTTTTCCCGTGAGAAAGAGCGTTTTTCATTGCACGGATGTAGACTTCGGTTTTTCCACTTGAAGTTACCCCATGAAGGAGGAATGCATGAAAGTTCTGTTCATCAAGACCGGCTTCTATTTTTCCCAAAACCTCAGTTTGTTCTTCTGTAAGTTCGAAGGTAAGAGGTTCGTGCTGTACGATATCTGAAAAAATATCTGGATGAATTTCTTGCTTATAGATATCAATAAAATTTTTCTCTTTTAATTTATTGATTATGCTGTATGAGAATTCTTTTGAAATGTCAGCCATGAAGATCAGTTCTGGTTGATTTTGGAGGAAATGTAGAAGTTCCTGCTGCTTGGGGCTGAGTAATTCATCAGAAGAATCTGAGATCAGCCTGATGCAGTTTACGACTTTTTTCTGAATTTTTCTCTTATATTGACGCTCGATCTCGACAAGTTCCCGTTCTTCCATTTCAAGAAGATTTTTATATAAAGGTGAAATTTTTAAGTGGTTCAAATCTTCAATTGTGCAGGAATTACCATTCTTTTCTATATATTTGATGATCTTCAGGAAGTCTTTGTCTTTGGTTTCGGTTTTCTTCAGCACAATTTTCTCAATTGTATTGACGTTTATACCTGCAGGCAGCATTGCTTTAAAGACAAGTCCGATGGGGCAATGGTAATACCTTGAAATCCATTGCGCAAAAGTGAAAAGCTCTTTATTGATAAGAGGTTTCTCGTCGATAATTTCATGGATTTCCTTTATCTTAGCTTCATCGCATGCAGGTTTCTCGGGGAGTCCAACGATGATTCCTGTCTGAATTCTGTAATTAAAATTCACAATTACCCTCTGCCCGATTTGAGGTGTCACATTCTTCGGATAAGAATAGGTAAATGTTTCCTTAATGTTAATCGGCAGAGCAACTTCGATATAGTTTTTCATAATTTATTTACATAAAAATATTTTTTTCGCACTATTGATACATGAACAAAACTTTTGCAACCTTTGGCGAAGATACTGCGACTCAGTTACTTTCGAGTAAGGGCTATACAATAATCGAGCGAAATTATCGCTCGCCGTATGGTGAAATAGATATTATCTGCAGCAGGGATGGAGAACTCATTTTTGTAGAAGTCAAAGCACGGAGATCACACTCATTTGGAGAAGCATTGGAGGCAGTCACAGAGAACAAAAGACAAAAGATCATTAAAACCGCCTACCATTACCTTGCAAAAAAAGACATCGAAATGCCCGTCCGGTTTGACATTATTACGCTTGACTATAACAAAAATTCAAAGGACTATTCACTGCGCCATATTACAAATGCATTTCTCGGAGAGGATTACTGATTACTGGAGTTCATTTTTGTCGAAATAAGGTCCCAAATAATCTTCCCAGTCCGGAACAGAAAACTCGAAATCATCATTTTCGACATAAACAAGTTTGTAATTTCCCATTTTGGTGAAATCCACGAATATATAGATACGTTTTCCATCAAGATAATATTTCCATATGATGTAGGGTTTTGCATCGAATTCATAACTTTTATCTATAACTTCTTCGGGCTTTCCCTGGCGTATGTAGATCCTGCCTCTATCAGATTTCCAGCCATCGCCATAATGAGAAAAATTTCTATTCGCATAATTTACACGACGAATGATCTCTTCTTTATATTCATTCTGTTCTGTCTTGGGATTTGGATCATTTTGTTCCCAAAAGCGCTTCAGAAATTCAGCACATCCTTCATCATCCAGATTCTTATAAACATTCTCTTCATAGTTCGTCAGAAAATATTTAGCATAACGATACTCTTTTTCAATTTCAACCTGTGAAATAGTTTGTTGGCTCTCTTGAATGAAAATTAATTCTTCACGCGACGCAATTGGTTCATCAGGATTATCATTTGAGTAAAGATTCAAGGATAGACCATAAGTGCCGGGTTCCCATTGGGAGACAGGTATCCATTTCCAGAATGGTTTTATCGTATAGGTTGACGAAAAGTCCTTTTCTTCATTATATACGGAGTTCTGATCTTTGCCCTGAATGGTTAAGATCCATTTGCCTTCCAGCGGATTCTCTAAAGTTGAGACATTTTGAAAAACCTCAAAATAATATGTAAAGCCATCATCCTTTGCAGGATCGAAAAGATGATTGGGATTTACAAGGAATAGCACATTATTTCGTTTGAAATCCTGAAATTCTGCTGTTGAATCGCTGTGATGAAAAGAGCTTATCTCAATATCACTAAGATTCATATGTGCGCAATCGAGAGTATAAAATGTTTTTTCCCAGGTTATGCTATCTCCGTTTACCCGATCCTGGATGTCAATTGAGAACTTATATAAACCCGGTGTAACAGTTGCTTTCATTTTATCAATGAAAAACTCATCTTGATAAATGGATGTTTTGTCCAGGTCAACTTTGATCTGCCTTATGAAGTCTTTGTTATACAGTTCCTGTCCGTTAGCATTATAGATATTGAAATTTACATGCAATTGTGCTAAGAGGATATTATCCTGTGCAGTAAAATCAAGATCTGAATCAAAAACTTTGTAAGTTATCTCAAAGGTTGTATTCTCATTTTCTGCAGGAAACCGGTTGCAGTCAAAATACACATTCAGCTTTGCAGAAAGAAAAATTGGAATGAAAACAAAAATGAGCGTAAATAATAATTTATTTTTCATTGAATTCTACCTTCATATTTTCTATAAAGTGTCCGTTATTTTGCAAATATCTGTAAAGATTTTTATGTGGATATATTTTATACCGCTGCGATTCTATCTTGAGGGTTCCGAAAAGTTTTGTGCGCACATTGAACACAACCTTGAAATTTCCCGGATGAGTGAGTATCTGCTCTTTCACAAAATGATCCAGATCCTTTTCCGAGTATTGAGTTTCATCTATCTCAAAGGAGATGTTGCCGGAAATCTCTTTTTGCCAATTTTCTTCGAGAATGATCTGATCTGCAACGACAGAGAGCCGATCCTGGTTTTCTCGGATCTTTGAAGATAGTTTTCCGATGACATAAATAATATCTTTTTCATTTATAAGGTCACCGAATTTGGTATATTCATTTGAGAAAAGAACAATTTCAAATTTGTCGTGCAAGTCTTCACAGGAGACAAAAGCCATAGTTCTTTTCTTTTTATCTTTGATCAATTTTATTTCGTCCACTATGCCGATCATTCTGATATCTTGACTGCGCAGTTCGTCACGCTTGCCACTTTTTACAAGTTTTTTGTACTGAAGGGTATTGAGATTTGTAAGGGTTTGAATGTCTTTCTCGTATGAGGTGAGGGGATGTCCGGAAATATAAAAACCGAGAAGATCTTTTTCGAGATCGAGACGTCTGCCGAATTCCCAATCCTTTTTATCCGGAAGGGGAGGGTATAGATCCTGGTCTTTTGCCTGAATGGATGCAAAAAGAGAAGATTGCCCTTTCTGTCGTTCTCGCAGTTTTTGGGAGCCGAATTCAAGTGCGGTTTCAACTGCGGCATAAAGCTGAGCTCTTGTACCCTCAAGGTCATCCAGTGCTCCTGCTCCGATAAGACTTTCCAGTGCAGTTTTATTGAGCTGATTTGCATCTACTTTTTCGCATAACTCGAAAATATTTTTAAAAAAAGGATAATCTTTTCGAGTCTCGATTATCGCCCGGATTGAGTTCTCTCCGAGACTTTTGATCGCCTTGAGTCCGAAAATAATTTTTCCATCTCTGACCGTGAAATTGTAGTCACTGAAATTTACATTCGGATGAAGTACATCTATGTTCATCTTATTGCATACTTCGATAATCCGGGCAATCTTTGCGGTATCATTTTCCACAGTCATCAACGCAGCCATAAATTCTGCGGTGTAATGGGTTTTCAAGTAAGCGGTCTGGTACGCAATGATGCTGTATGCAACACTGTGCGATTTGTTGAATCCATACCTTCCAAACGTCTCAATGCGCTCAAATATCTGGATAGCTTTTTCTCGGGATATACCGTTTTTTACTGCCCCTTCGATGAAAACAGGGCGGTATTTATCCATGAGTGATTTATCTTTTTTGCCCATTGCTTTTCGAAGGATATCGGCTTCACTCAAAGAAAATCCTGCTAAGACATGCACGATTTGGATGACCTGCTCCTGAAACACGATCACTCCATACGTTGAACGTAAAATATCCTCAAGCATTGGATCAAGATAATCAACCTTTTCCTCATTATTTTTTCTGCGGATATAGACTTCGTGCATGCCGCTATCGAGCGTACCGGGACGGTATAAGGCATTGCAGATAGCAAGGTCTTCGATAGAATTTGGTTTGATGCGTTTGAGTATTCCCCTCATTCCCGAACTTTCAAACTGGAAAACTCCGTCGGTTTCTGCAGTATGAAAGAGTTTGTAGGTTTCGGTATCATGCAGGTTGATCTCATCGATGTTGAGTTCAATGCCGTGATGCTTTTTAATAAGTTGCAATGCTCTTTCTATAATGGTAAGGTTTTTCAGCCCGAGACAGTCAATTTTCAGCAAACCCAGTTTTTCAAGACATTTCCCGTCATACTGAGTAATGATGGTCTTGTCTTTAGGGCTTATTGCAAGAGGAATATGATTGGTGAGATTGTCCGGTGCGATCACCACTCCGGCGGCGTGCACTCCAAGATGTCTGGGTAATCCTTCGAGAGTTTTAGAATATTCCCATAATTCTTTATATTCATCTCTGCTATTGATAAGTTCACGTAACTTTTCATTCTGGTCATAAGAACTTTCGAGATGTACATCGGGACCACCCGGGATCATTTTTGCAATTGCATCAACTTCATAAAGAGGAATACTCATAGCTCTGCCGACATCACGGATAACCATTTTTGCTCCGAGACTTCCAAGTGTACCGATCTGGCTTACATTTTCTTGACCATATTTGTCCACGATATATTTGAGCACTTTTGGGCGTGTTTCATTAGAAAAATCCGTATCAATATCCGGCATGCTCACACGTGCTGGATTGAGAAATCGTTCAAAGAAAAGATTGTATCTGATAGGATCGATCTTGGTGATATCAATGAGGTATGCGACGATGCTTCCTGCTGCGGAACCTCTTCCCGGACCGACCGTGACCTGCATTTTCCGTGCTTCCTTGATAATATCCCACACTATGAGAAAATAGCTTCCGAATCCCATATCTTTTATGACGCCAAGCTCATGCTCGATACGATCTTTTATTTCATCTGTCAGTTCATCATATTTTTTTTCAACTCCTTCGTATACGAGCTTTCTCAAAAATTCATATTCGTCAGTATATCCTTCGGGAATAGTGAAGCTTGGAAAAAGAAAGCCCTCGTAATCAAGCTCGAGATTGCATTTATCTGCGACTTTCAGCGTGTTTTCAATTGCTTCGGGAATATCACTGAAAAGATTCTTCATTTCATTTGGACTTCGGAAATATATCTGATCAGTGGTGAACTTCATTCGATTGTCATCTTCCAGGATTTTTCCTGTTTGAATGCAGAGCAGAACATCCTGGGCTTTGGAATCGACTTGCTTTATGAAATGACAATCATTTGTTGCCACCAGCGGAGCGCCGGTTTCTTTGGACAACTTCTTTAGTTTTTTGATCAGGTCTTCTTCTTTATCAAGCCCAAGCCGCATAACCTCAAGGTAAAAATTTTCTTTTCCGAATATCTTCTGGTATTTTTCAACAGCCGTAACCGCTTTATCATATTTATTTTGAAGGATCATCTGGGATACTTCACCCTGCATGCAGCCGCTGAGACCGATGAGTCCATCAGAATATTTTGTAAGAAGTTTTTTATCGATTCTCGGTCTGTAGTAATGTCCCTGTATGAAGGCAATACTGGAAAGCTTCATAAGATTGTGATATCCGGTTTGATCTTTCGCAAGTAAGGTAATATGATAACGGCGCTGTTGCTTATCCTTTTCGGATAAAATGCTGCCGTTTATGATGTATCCTTCCATTCCGATAATAGGTTTGACGTGATGAGCTTTTGCGGTTTTATAAAAATCGATCGCACCAAACATATTACCGTGGTCAGTCATGGCGAGTGCAGGCATATGCCACTCGGAAGCCAGCTTCATAAGGTCGGTGATTCGGCTTGCACCGTCTAAAAGACTGTACTGAGTGTGGTTGTGAAGATGGACAAATGACACATTTTCTCCTTAAGAATTTGGATTATTCGTAGAGATAAAAAAAAGGCAGTCAAATATTTTCGACTGCCGATGCAATTTTTGTATAATTCTGAAAAATTTAGTTGGATTTTTCGTACACACTCACCTGGCGGGTTCGTTTTCTTATAGTGCGAAAACCTGTGAATCGATAGGGCTCGAATTTCACGAAACCATCGATGAGCGCAAATATTGTATAATCATTACCGAGACCGACATTATTCCCGGGATGGATTTTTGTGCCTCTTTGGCGAACGATGATATTGCCTTTTTCGACAAATTGACCGGCGTATTTCTTCACACCGAGATATTTAGGATTGCTGTCTCTTCCGTTTTGAGTACTGCCTACACCTTTTTTATGTGCCATAATAAAAACCCTTTAATTTTTAATGATATCTTTAATTTTTATTTCAGTAAAATTCTGACGATGTCCCTGTTTTCGGCTGTAACTTTTACGTTTCTTTTTCTTGAAAACAGTGATCTTTTTTCCTCTTCCATGACCAAGAACTTCAGCGACTACTTTGGCGCCTTTTACAGAAGGTTTACCAATGTGCATTTTTTTGTCATCATCGAGAAGTAGAAGGGAATCGATCTCGATTTCAGAGCCGATCTCTTTGTCTTCAAGATATGCCACATGAAGGACATCATCTTTTTGAACTTTGTGCTGCTGTCCTTTGAAATCTATTATTGCGTACATCTCTTACTCCTTATAATTAGGAACTGCAAACTTCCAATGCACCTTTGCAGTGTCAAGTTTTATGGGATTTTCTCAGATACACTTACAATTTTAATATGCATTAAAATTTTATAAAAAAATTTGCAATACAACTTTAGTTATTTAAACAGGAATTTTTTATATTTTGAGGAAAAAAATATTTTCTCTTGACAAGCAGATTTTGTGAAATATTCATTGTCTCCTAATAAAGACAACAAAATTATTAGGTATGGCGAAGAAAAGAAAGGCTTAGCATTTTATGAATGAGAATTTTTCTATTTCTACTTTAATTGAAATTGGATTAACAAAATCCGAAGCTGTAATTTATCTTAATCTACTTAAAAAAAAGAGTTTCACAGCTTCAGAAATTTCAAAACTTTCTGGAATATCCCGTTCAAAAACTTACGAGATACTACATAAGTTGGTTATAAAGGGATTATGTGTTGAAATATTGGGTGGCGTAAAAAAGTATTCTACTGCAAATCCCGAGACGGCCTTTAATGGAATTTTACAAAACCTCAAAAAAAATTGCCAACAAGAATTAGAAAATAAAAAAAATCTTATATCAAAATTGTCTGAAACCCTTATACCTTTATACCTTTCTGAAAAAGAAAACATAAACCCCTTAGATTATATACAAGTAATAAGAGAAAAGAATAGTATTATAAAAAAGTTCGAAACATTAGAAAGAACGGCGGTTAAGGAAGTGTTATCTTTAGTAAAAGGTCCTTTAGTTATAGATGTTACTAAAGCATATAATGAAGAGGAAAATAGTTCTTTAAGGAGAGGAGTAAACTTTAAAGTAATTTATGCAATTAATGATTTAAAAAATCAATACTTTTTAGACAGCATTAATGCATTTGCAAGCGCTGGTGAAGATGTAAGAATTTCAAATATTTTACCAATACCATTTAAAATGCATGTTTACGATGGAAAAATAGTAATGTTTACATTGGAAAACATAATTGATTCGAAATCAAATTTAACAGCTTTGATTATTGAACATATTGATTTAGCAAAGGGATTAAAACAAGTTTTTAATCTATATTGGCAAAATTCAATAACCTTGGAAGAGTTCAATAAAAAATCCAAAGGATCTACCTTTGGTAGAGAAAAAATATCTTAGAAAAGAAAAGGGGTTGCTAGCATATAACTTTGGCGAGTCAACTAACAACCCTGTTGTAAATAGAAAGAAGATAAAAGAATTTCTCTTTTTCTATTAGTGTTATAAAATAAAAATACGGCTATGATTGTCAACACAAAAAATGAAATTTAAATTATGCGTCGATTAAAGAGCCATTATTAATGTTAATGTCACTGATAGGTATTTTTTCTGACTTCTCTACCGAGAGGTAGTTATTTCGGTATAGAATAATTATGATAACAAAAAAATTATAGGAGACTAAAATGAAAAAGAGTATGATCTTATGTATTATGGTTCTTTTTATGACATCTGCAGTATTAACAGCACAAGTTCCTGAATGGCAGTGGGCAACACGGGCTGGCGGCGCAAGTAGTGATTACGGGTTCAATATAAGCGTAGATGCATATGGTAATTCGTATGTTACCGGATACTTTTCCGGAACAGTGACTTTTGGAGATTTCACACTCACAAGCAGCGGATCGGCCGATTTTTTCGCGGCAAAAATGGATTCAGATGGGAACTGGCTGTGGGCAAAAAGGGCTGGCGGAAGTGGTAATGAAAGAGGCTACGGTATAATCGTAGATGCATATGGTAATTCGTATGTTACCGGATTCTTTTTCGGAACAGCGACTTTTGGAGATTTCACACTCACAAGCAGCGGATTGGGCGATGTTTTCGTGGCAAAAATGGATTCAGACGGGAACTGGCTGTGGGCAAAAGGGGGTGGCGGAAGTAGTATTGATTACAGCTACGGTATAAGCATAGATTCAGATGGTAATTCGTATGTCACTGGAAAATTTCAAGGAACAGCAACTTTTGGAGCTTACATAATAATAAGCAAAGGAAGTAACGATTGTTTCGTGATAAAACTTGATACAGACGGAAACTGGCTGTGGGTCACAGGGGGTGGTGGAAGTGCTGTTGATCAAGGTGTTGATATAAGCGTAGATGCAGATGGTAATTCGTATGTCACCGGAATCTTTCAAGGAACAGCGTTTTTTGGAGCTGACTCACTCACAAGCAGCGGAGCTTACGATGTTTTTGTGGCAAAACTTGGGACAGACGGAAACTGGCAGTGGGCAGAGCAGGCTGGCGGAAGTGAGAATGATTGGGGCAGATCTATAATCATAGATTCAGATGGTAATTCGTATGTCACTGGAGATTTTAAAGGAACAGCGTTTTTTAGAGCTGACTCACTAGCAAGCAACGGAAATCAGGATATTTTTGTGGCAAAAATAGATGCAGACGGGAACTGGCTGTGGGCAGATCAGGCTGGCGGAACTAGTTATGATGAAGGCCATGCTATAAACGTAGATGCAGATGGTAACTCGTATGTTACCGGATACTTTGGTGGAACAGCGTCTTTTGGAGCTAACATACTCACAAGCAAAGGAAATAGCGATATTTTCGTGGCAAAACTTGGGACAGATGGGAACTGGCTGTTTGTAACACCGGCTGGCGGAATTAATGCTGAGCACGGCGACGGTATAAGCTTAGATGCATATGGTAACTTGTATGTTACCGGATACTTTGGTGGAACAGCGTCTTTTGGATTTTTCACAATAACAAGCATCGGAAGTAACGATATTTATGTGGCAAAATTTGGTGAAGCTGGGCTTATCGGTGATTTCAATTCTGATGGATATGTAGATGCTGCAGACCTTCAGCTTTTGGGAGATCACTGGCACTTTATTGATACAGATCCTGGTTGGGATGCTCTTTATGATTTAGTGCCGGATAATATTATCGATGCTGCCGACTTACAAGTATTTGGAGACCACTGGCACGAAGGCACACCTCCAAAATCCGGTGAAGGTAGCAAGGACGGTAAAGGTCCAAACGCGGATGCGGGCATAGTATTTGACCTGGATAGAACAACCTATGGTAACCAGAATCTTACAAGCATACCCTCACAACCTGCAGGAACATACATACCTGTAGATGTATATTGTACTGGAGTTAGCAATTTAGATACCTATGAATTTGAGGTTATCTATGATGCGACCGAGCTTACTTATATATCATCCAGTGCTACCAATCCCATTAACTATGAAGATAACATCCTTACTACTCTTGGTGGCACAGCACTCGGCTGGATGGTTGATACTTCAACTCCAGGTGTTTTAAGTATTGCTTATACATTAGCAGGCAATGATCCTGCACAAGCACCTGAAGGAGAGGGTCTGATAGCAGACATCGTATTCCAGGCATTGGTTAGCACTCATGGAACCCTTAGCTTTGGAGATGTGTACTACTATGATTCCTATGGTGTGATGGACCTCATTACAGATACGGGAACTGCTACACTGCCGGTAGAACTCTCCAGTTTCACTGCTATTTATAATACTGTGTCAGGTTTTGTTTCTCTATGCTGGGCAACTGCAAGTGAAACGGATGTGAATGGTTTCAACATCTATCGTAATACAGAAGATGTTTTCGTTGAAGCTG
Organism: Candidatus Celaenobacter antarcticus; assembly: GCA_030765865.1. Lineage (GTDB taxonomy): Bacteria > Cloacimonadota > Cloacimonadia > JGIOTU-2 > JGIOTU-2 > Celaenobacter > Celaenobacter antarcticus. The sequence continues at coordinate 26,519 of JAVCDK010000082.1, forward strand.
ATAAGATCAACGTAGATTTAATAGCAGGATCCGGAACTACTACCGAGACCACTGAATACAGTTTTACAGATGAAACAGCAGACCCATATTATACCACATATTACTATTGGCTTCAAGTAATAAACTTTGGCGGCAACAATGACAAGTTTGGTCCCTACCAGTATATCCCGATAGATGTTAATCAAGATGGTGAATTGGGTATTATTACTTCTATACTAAGCCCTTGTTATCCCAATCCTGCAAGACTAGGAAGTGAGATAAAATTTAATTTCCGTGTAGGTGGTTTGGAAGGAACTACCCGTAATGTTGAACTCAAGGTTTATAATATCCTTGGGAAATTGGTTGCAGAGGTTGTAAATGGAGATCGACTTGTTAATAACTATACAGAGACCTGGAAACCTGAGAATCTTTCTAATGGAGTATATTTCTATCAACTCAAGACCGATAACTACAGTGAAGTGAAAAAGATGATGATCCAATAAGAATCGTTAATATATGGGAATACCTGGGATATCTTTCCGGGTATTCCCTCATTTTCAGAAGAAGAACAGGAAATGATAAGGAAAACAAATAGTGAAAAGAATATTATATAAAGAAATAATTTTAGTATTAGGAGTGAGTTTATTATTCAGCTCAATGGTATTTGCCGGTCCTAATGAGAATGCAGGCATAAGATTTGACCTTGATGCCACTACTTATGGTAACCAGAATGATACTATTATGACTATACAGGGTGTTGGTGATTACATCCGATTGGATGTGTATGCCATTAATGTTCACAATTTTGACACCTATGAGTTTGAAGTGAGCTACAACCAGAGCCAGCTTGAGTATATAACCGCTAGTGCTACAAATCCCATTACATATGAACCGAATATTCTTACTACTAATGGTGGCACAGCAATAGGTTGGATGATTGATAATTCTACACCAGGTATATTGAGTATTGCTTATACCTTAGCATGCACAGATACTCTTGAGGCGCCGGAAGGAGAGGGTTTAATTGCAGATATTGTATTCCAGGTTTCAAGCACAATTGGAGATTCTCTCACTTTTGGAGATGTTTTCTTCTATGATTCTTTTGGTGTGATGGATATCATCACAGATAAAGGTATTGCTATAATACAAGGTTCAGTTGCGGTAGATAATAACGGACTTGATACTACATTTGAAGAAACTAAACTTGAGAATTATCCTAATCCGGTTAAATCTTATACCATTATAGCTTATTCAATCAGAGGAAGAAAGAATGAAGATGAGGTTGAGATCAAAATATATAATATAGTTGGTCAGTTAGTAGATACTATTGAAGGTAGAAATGGAATGGCAGTGTGGAATGGGAAAGACGAAAACGGCAAATCTGTTTCAAGCGGAATTTATTTCTATAAAATGAATACTGACGATTATACTACCATCAAGAAAATGATCCTGATGAAATAACTGAAAATTTCACAGGATAAATCTTGATGAAATAAGCTGTGATTTACTAATTTTAAAGCCCCATCGGTATTTGCCGAATTAGGGGCTTTTTATATTTAATATTTAATGGGATATATGTTTCTGATATGGACAGGTTGATGATAGATAGCAAATTTATAAGATATGCAGTTTTAAGATATGAAAATCATAGGATGAATTACCCTAAACTTGGTATAATTCAGTAATATCCTTCTTTGATTTTGATGAAAAGATTTTATAATCCGTAATTCCCATCTCACCATCGAGACTGAATTTCCATGTGAAAGGATACTCCGTTTTTATTGTTGGTTTTTTTTCTAGAATATATTCATAAACCCAGGGGTGAATGTGTATTTTAAGCTCATCTTTTGAGTGATATTTTGCCGCACGATCCATCCAGCGGAAGATATTATCCAGGATACTAATGCGCGATAGTACCCTTCCTGCACTTTTGCAACTGGGGCAGGGCTCATAGAAATTAGAAAGCATATTTGCCTTTGTGCGCTTCCGGGTCATTTCAACCATATTCAAGGGACTGGAGGAAAATATTTTATTCGGACAATAGTCCTTGCCCATCTCTTCTCGAAATGCTTGAAGTAATTTCAGGCGGTTCTCCGGCCTGTACATATCGATGAAATCGATAAATATCATGCCGGTCAGATCCTGAAGACGTATTTGACGTGCAACCTCTTTGGCAGCTTCGACGTTTATAAGAGTGACAGTATGTTCAAGGCTTTTATTACCAACGAAACTACCCGTATTGACGTCAATTGAAACAAGAGCTTCTGTTTGCTGTATGACAATAAAACCGCCGCTATCCAGGTAGATACGAGAGCGGAATATCTTAGAAATCTCTTTCTCAATTCCATAGGCGTCGAATATATTTGCATTCTCACGATACAATCTGATTTTTTTTATAAGATCAGGTGCGATCGTTTTTAGTCGCTTAATAATTTTTGCCCGAATCTTTTTGGAATCAATAATTACTTTATCTATATTTTTATGAATAAGATCCCGTATGATGGTCGAAGTGAGATCGTTATTATTATAAATGCAGGTTGGATTTGGGGAGTTCTTGAATTTTTCTTGAATTTCCTGCCACGTTTTCTTGAGATTTCTATATTCTTTCTTAAATTCCTGTTCGGTATGATACTCCGCAAAAGTTCTTACAATAAGTCCGACATTCTTTTCTTTCAGGTTTGAGAAAATATGTTTTAGGCGACGTTTTTCTTTGCTTGAGGCAATCTTTCTGGAAATGGCGATATAATTTTTGTTGGGCATATATACCATGAACCGTCCGGGTATCGATATCTCTCCCGTCAGTCGAGCGCCCTTTTTAGCAATGGGTGTTTTTTCGACCTCAACCATCACTTCCTGGCCGCTTTCGAGGAGTTCGCCCATCTTGTAAATATCATTCTTGATCTCTTTCAGGTTAGAATCATCGATCTCTTCGAGGTCCATAAAATCTGGAACTGCATCCCGGAAATGCAGCAGAGCTGTACGTTCCAAGCCGATATTAATAAAGCTGGCACCCATACCGGGGACATTATCTTTTACAACTCCCTTATAGATATTTCCGACAATTTCATTCTGGTCTTCTCTGTGAATAAATAATTCGACAAGTTTGTTGTTCTCAAGAAGTGCCAGGCGGTTTGCAAACGTACTGATGTTGACCACTAATTCGCTTTTCATGAAAAAAGCCTCCAAAAATTAAATAAAATTAAAAAAAATTAATACAGTTTGATTCTTTCTATATAAAAAGTTCCAATTTGCTCTTGTGAATAAAGAAAAGCCCTCTCAAGGATCTCAAAAATATTCAATCCTAATTTTTTAAAAATGTCGACACCGTCTGAAAACAGCTTTACTTTCACAAAATACTCACTTAAAAATATTTCTTTATTCTTTCTTTCTGAATAAAAATGTATATCCTGAAAACAAAATATCTTTTGCCAATCAATAGACTTATAACCAGAAGTAATTCGTATATGCTCCATGGTTAAGTGCATCTTATAAGAAGAACCCATATATGCAACTTCTTTGAGAAGGAAATCTTGTGGGAGATTCACGTCAAGTTTTTTCATTATTTCATTTTCATTAAGGACCTCAAGCATGGAAAAAGTAAAAATTTCCTTTCTCCCTGCCATGCCAAGACTGAGTGGAGGTCCAAAAGATATTTTTGGATGACGATTATAACCCTCAGTGTGATAGATAGGCAATGAACTCTTTCGAAGGATTGTATAAATAAGAGCGGAAAGCTCCTTGTGTGAAATAAAACGCAACTTGTCGCCCTTTCCATAAACAACTTTGTATACAACCCGGGAATTTTCCTTTTGAGCATTTGGTTGTGGTTTGCTGGAATCAGTAATAGGAATTGGAGTCTCTGTTGTATAAATTGGCGACATATTTTCACATATTCCGCACTGTGAGCATTCGCCGTTTCTGCAATCCTCAGTTATTGAGTGCTGCTTGGACTTGTTATATTCTTTTACTAAAAATTCTTTCTTAATACCACAGTCAATATGATCCCACGGAAGTGCAGAATCAATAGGAATTTTTTTATAATATGCCGCAAAGTCGATCCCGGTCATCTCAGCAGCGTTTTCCCACAATGAAAAATCAAAATACGTATTCCAGCTGTCGAATTGTGCGCCGTTTTTGTATGCTTCATAAATGAGTTTTCCAACAGTCCTGTCCCCACGTGCAATGACCGCTTCAAGCTTTGACTGTTCTATCGTATGGTATTTAATAGTAATTTTTCTTTGTTTTGAAAAATGATTCTTTATGAGTGATATCTTATACAGGAATTCCTCTGTTGAATCTTGTCTGCACCACTGAAAGGGTGTATGAGCTTTTGGTACGAAGGGTGCTATGCTGACATTGATCTTTGCAATTCTTTTCGGATTTACTGCATACATTTTTTTAATGAGTGTTATAATTGCCTCAATATCTTCTTCAGTTTCGTCAGGAAGCCCAACCATGAAATAAAGCTTGATCGAGCGGATACCAAGATTTAGTGCATTTGTCACAGATGTGAGAATATCTTCTTCACTGATATTTTTATTAATACTATCTCTCAGCTGTTGCGAGCCGGCTTCCGGTGCGAGTGTTATCGTTTTTCCAAGGATTTTTGCAAGTTGCGGTTGAAAATTATCGTCAAAAGTATCAATACGCATAGAGGGCAGGGAAATTGTGATGTTCGACTGAGGAAGTGTTTGCATAAGTGAAGAGAGGAGGGGTTTGATAGCGGAATAATCTGAGGTGGAAAGAGAGTTTAAAGAGATCTCTTCCCAGCCGTTGAGTGCAATGTCATGACAGATTTGCTTTTCCAACAAACTACAGTCCCGCTCTCTCACAGGACGATAGATCATGCCTGCCTGGCAAAAGCGGCATCCTCGCGTACATCCTCTCATTATCTCAAATGCAGGTCTGCGATGCACAATATCTATAATTGGCATCAATTGAGGAGAGTGCATTTTTTTAGGATTGTTAAAATCTTTGAAAAATCTTCGCGCAATTCTCGAAGGTACATCCTTCCTTTTGGGCACGATAGTTGTTCCTGGATTGTAGCTTATTTGTTTGTAAAAAAGCGGGATGTAAATACCCTGAATTTGTGAGAGTAGTATTAGTTTATTTTCTCTTGTTTCTGATTTATTTTTTCTTAGAAGTTCTGCAATTTCGAGTATCACATCTTCACCATCACCGATAACAAAAGCATCAATAAATGATGAGAGGGGTTCGGGATTGTATGCTCCGGGTCCGCCTGCAATGACGATCGGGTCAGATTCTGTTCTTTCTGCAGAAAATATTGGAATTTGTGCAAGATCGAGCATCAAAAGGATATTTGTGCAGGAAAGTTCATACTGAAGAGTGAATCCTAAAATATCAAAATCTTTTAATGGAATACTGTCTTCAATTGAAAAGAGAGGAATAGATTTTTCCTTCAATAATTTGATAAGGTCAACATCCGGCGCATACACTCTATCGGCTGCAAAATGATCTTGAGCATTAATAATGGAATAAAGGATCTTAAGTCCTAGATGGGACATGCCTATTTCATAAAGATCGGGAAATGCAAGAGCTAAATTGAAATACTGTTCCGAAACCTTTTTCTTCTTTGTATTTAACTCGTTGTTTGTATATCGACCGGGTCTTGTGAGAAAATAGAGGTATTTTTTAATGTCAACTGTACGCACATCATTCCTTGCTACGCGATTACCTGTTTTTCACATAACTTGGGAATACATACCAGGGTACATCTTTCCCTTTCAGAATATATTTTTTGTAATAATCTTCTTTTTTATATGAATATATTTGAGTTTGTTCCATATCCCCGGAATTGCTGAGGATATCCGTGCTATATTGACCTGCCAGGACTGTGCTTTTATCTTCAAAAAGATTGCGATGCAACACTCCTTTTTTCTGAAGATTCAAGCCAATAACAAAAAGTACTGCAATGATCAATACAAGTGCGGTAATTTTAAAAAAAACTTTTGGAATTAATACTTTTTTTGCGTTTTCTTTTTTTATTTTAGCAAATGGCACATGCTGTTTTTTCTCTTTCGGAGCATATTGTTCTGTATAGAGATTCATGGTTTTTTTAATATTGGCTCCGATAAATCGAGCATAGTTCAGAATATGCATCCGCGCAAACCTGATATCGAGCAATTCATGAAGTGAATCATTCTCGATCGCGTCAAGAAATTGGAGCTTGATCATCGTTTTGGCATGTACCTCTTCCAGGTCTATATTCTTGAAAATCCTGAATGCTCTTAGGTATCCCCCAAGGGTTTCAGATGATTGCTTCTTTTCTTTTTCTGAAAATTTTATCGCCATTAAATTCCTTATTTCCAAAGTATATACATCATCAACGAACCTGCTACATTGCAGGCGATATCTTTGTAACTAAAATGTTGTCCCTGAACTTTATCGTCAAAAATTTCTTTTAATATTCCATAAAATGTTGTCAGACTAAATGCCCACATTCTACTTGTTCCTGATTCTATATGTGCTGCATTTTTCAAAGTCTCATATTGCCAGCAGTAGATAAAAGCGGAAGAAAGAAAGTGGGAGTATGAGTCATGAGCAAAAAGCGGTTCGTTGAAAAGCTTCAAGGGCTCCGCATCCAGGCATAGAGCGCAAGAACATATTACAATAAAAACCAGAGATATCAAAATAAATTTCATGCAGAAGAATATCTTTATTCAAGTTTTTCTGTCAACACATCATTTTTTTTCATCCAGATCGGATTGGTTAAACAGAAAGAATTGTTGTCTGAAGTTGCTTCGAGACGGAAATAATTCTGTCCCGTATTGTGGATTGTAACTATTTTTGAGATTGAAAATTCATCTTCGGGAGTATGCTGGAATTCTACAGTTTCCTTAAAATTATTGTAATAACCGCTGAGCAAATTTATTGAACGAATTGTTCCGAATTCCACTGAAGATGCCACTTCGATGACGCACTTATATTCATCTTCTTCTTTAATTATCGACCCTATATCCTGACCGTTTACTGTAAAAGAGCCAAATATTCCGTCAGAAAGCATAATGCGATTTTTGCTTAATTCATCAAAAAAATTATCAGGGGAGAGTTTCCCTTTATCGGATTTTATGTATGTTTTGCATTGTCCGAAAATCTGATCTCGCGATGAGCTGAGGGACACAAAAGGAATATGCACCTCTCTTTTACAATTGAAATAGCCGTGCGCATCATTACCGGCAAACGCAATGATCTTGTAACCTTTCATAAGAAGCGCAGACCATTTTTTTTGCATGCGCAATATGCCTTCTATCTTTTTTGTTTATTATTTGAAGATAGGTGATTGGATTTTCTTTAACATCCTGCTCATGCCATGTTCCGCGGTTGAGCAAAAGAGTGTTTATAGGATTATTATTTCTATCAAAAGTATGAGCCCCGATTTTCAGAGAGTTCTCCCCAGTTATTTGGCAAGCTTCATTTATAGAGTGTGTCGGCTTGTTTCGGAACCATTTTTCTGCACTGTCTCCGTACCCCGGAATGAAACCTGCATTGTTGATGATCAGGAAGTGCACATTTTTGTTCTCCGAATTTCCACATGACAGCTCTTCTCCATAAAATACAGGATATTTCTCTGTATGCTGCAGATTGGTGACCTCTTTTTTGAGCTTTTCCCATTTTGGAAAAGTTGGATCGTTTTTAAGATAATTGTTTTCGTCATCATCGAGATCATAGGAATGATCCGTGACAAAAAACCAGTCGATGTTCATTCTTCGAGCTAATTCAACAGCACCTTTGATATCACCACCGAACTCGACCTGGTCATCTGTATAATAAGAGTGATAATGAGTTTCACCAGCGAACCAATTCTCCATTTTGGGCAAAGGAGAAGCACTCAGATACGTAAGCAACCTTGTATGAAGTCCGGGAAGGTTGTCATTCACAAAAACAAGCTGCTTCTTCTTGTTCGGTTTATGCGCAGCAATGTCGACCCAGATTTCTACTTTTTGCTCTATTCCAAAGGGATCGTTTTGAAGGGTGAATATTCTTGAGGAAAATTTCTCATCATATAGTTTTTCAATATGGACTTTCTCTTTATATATGAGCGTGTTATCTGTTTGTGAAATGATAAGGATATCCAGAAAATCCAGTATGATCGGATATTTATGTGCATCCTTCACAGTCAGCATAATTGGAATTGAAGATTCTGAGGAGACATCTATTCGATAAGGAACATCAGCGATGATCTCCGGCAGTTTGCGGAAATAGAGCGGGTAGAACAAGCCCCAGTGGTAGTGGAGCTCAGGATACAGAAGGATCGGTAAAAATTCAATCATAGTAAAAATAAAAGAATTGTAGCTCTCGGGCACACAATTCTTTTATCGGAATAAATATTCAAAAAGTTTAGGGCAACCAACTCTTATCGATCACATCTTCTGTGCCTTCAACTGTCCAATAATTTTTGTCGAAATTATAAACGATCTTTGCGCCGGCTTTTCCGAATTTGGGCGTCGTGGTCGCAATGACAGTTGTGTCTGTCAGCGAAAATTCGAAATACAGTTTGTCTTCGAGCTCGTCAGTGAGATTGAGCATGGTTATATCAAATGCATAATAGCCTTGATCTTTATTGAAATCTTCGTTTGCTTGCAGTATGGTTTCAAAGGTTGGGAAAACTTCAAGATTCATTCGATCTTTATTTCGTTTTTCTCCAATCGATGGGAAAACGAGGATCACGATTATACCCACGATCAGTATAACCATCAAAACTTCTATCAATGTCGCCTTTTTTGCAGGATTTTGCTGTGCCATCGCACCTCCAATTTGGTTTTAAAATTTGGAAATCCACATAAGTTTGTCAAAATATTTATGATTTTCGATTTGAAGAGTAGGATTCTTCTCAACGATTTTTACAAAATAGTTGACACAAAATTCGGTTGGACGCATACGTATTTCATCTTAATGTATAGAATATGAATCAAAAAATGAAAAAAGCATTAATAATAATCCCTACGTATAATGAATCCGAGAATATTCCAAAGCTCATTCCACAAGTGCTTGGTGAAGATGAGAATATAGAAATTCTCATTGTTGATGACAATTCACCGGACGGCACTGCCGATCTCGTGAAAGATATCATGAAAACCAATCCGAAAGTGCATATTCTCGAGCGAGCAGGCAAAATGGGACTCGGGAGTGCCTACATTGCAGGATTCAAATACGCACTGGAACATAATTATGATTATGTGTTTGAGATGGATGCGGACTTCTCTCACAATCCCGATGATATTCCGGGTCTTCTTGAAGCTATTAAAGAGAACGATCTCGTTATTGGCTCACGTTATATAACTGGCGTGAATGTCATAAACTGGCCCTTCCGGCGCCTTCTCTTGAGCATCGGTGCGTCAAAATATGTCCGGTGCATCACAAGCTTACCCCTCAAAGACCCTACAGGCGGATTCAAGTGTTTCAGGAAAGAAGTTCTCGAAGCGTTCGATCTTGATAACATTCTTTCCGATGGGTACTCTTTTCAAATCGAAGTGAATTATAAAGTGTGGAAAAAGGGTTTTCGTATAAAAGAAATCCCAATTGTATTTTACGAGCGTATTAATGGTACGTCCAAGATGTCCAAAAAAATTGTAAGAGAAGCAATTATCAGGG
>JAVCDK010000058.1 GCA_030765865.1 Candidatus Celaenobacter antarcticus
ACATCTCTTTCATTTTCCAATCTTTCAATCTTATTCCTGTGCTCACAGTACGCGAAAATGTAGAACTCCCGCTCATCATAGAAAAAAAGTTCACTAAAAGTGAAATTTACGATAAGGTCACGAATATCATAGAGATCGTTGGGCTTGAAGACATGGCAGATAGATTCCCAAGAGAGCTCTCTGGAGGACAGGAACAGCGTGTTGCGATTGCCCGGGCACTTGTAAAAAATCCTCTGGTCGTTCTCGCTGACGAGCCAACTGCAAATCTCGATTCCGAAATGTCTGAAGATATTATTTCAGTTATGCAAAAAATGAACGAGGAAATTCACACTACATTTATCTTCTCTACTCACGATCTGCTTGTGCAGAAACATGCAAAACGTGTGATAATTCTCAGAGATGGTATGATCACATCTGACGAAAGGAAGAATCATGAGAACACTGATTAAAATTGCATGGCGAAATGTTATGAGGAACAAACGCCGTACAGTTCTTTCTGCACTCGTGATCTCAGTCGGATTATCAATCTACATCCTCATGAATTCCATTATGGCAGGTATGGATCGCGCGAATATTGATAACCTCATCGAGCTCAGTACTTCATCGATCAAAATTTCTACAGAGCAATATGCTGAGGATAAGGAATCACTTCCTCTCAAATATGGCATTCCATTTGCTGATCAGCTTCTTGCATACATCAAAGAGCAGCAGCATGTGATCGGTGCGACTCCACGAACCCAGTTTCTCGGACAGCTCTCTAACTGGGAAGATACAATGCCGATCATCGGACAGGTCGTTGATATAAAAAGTGATGAAACGGTTTTTAGTTTGGATAATTACTTAGTTGGAAATTATTTCACTGGTTCTGAGGAGAATGAGATCATGCTTGGAAAAGACCTTGCTGATGAAATGGGAGTTGGCGTCGATGATTATATTACATTGTATGCTCTGACAAGGTATGACAGCCGAAATGCTGACGAATTTCATATCGTGGGACTTCTCAATACAACCGATCCGAACATCAATCTGAACACTGTTTTGATAAGTTATGACACTGCAGATAATTTCCTCGATCTCGAAAATCTTATTACAGAAATCGATGTGGCTTTGGAGCGAAGAGTCAGCTTTAGCCAGTTTACAAACGACGTGGACGAACTTGCTCAAAGTATAAAAAAGGAATTTTCTGAACTTCGGGTTGAAACTTTTACAGAGTTAGCAAGTGCATTTCTGGGTATCACAGAGCAGAAGAAGATCTTTGGATCAATCATGATGCTGATCATACTTGCCATTGCAGCAGTTGGTATTTTTAACTCCGTATTGATGAGCGTGTATGAACGAATCAGAGAAATTGGAGTTTTGCGAGCTCAGGGTTTTGAAAGAAAAGAAATTGTGGGTCTTTTCATCTGGGAGGGGATATTTATTGGAATCCTGGGAAGTCTGATAGGTGTGGCTCTAGGATGCGGCTTCAATCTTTATTTAGTTATACAGGGTTTCCCGTTGGATAAATTTGTGGGTTTTCAGAACAGTGGAATTCCATACTGGGGCACTCTATACGGGGAATGGAATGTTGGTGCAATAATATTCGCATTTTGCTTCGGTATGATCGTGGCATTAGCCGCAAGTTATCTTCCTTCGAGAATGGCTTCAAAGATGGAAGTTACCAAAGCATTGCGTTTCGTGTAAGGAGTGACAGATGTCATTTATCCAAAAATTTGCAGTGAGAAATGTCGGGAGAAATAAACGCCGTTCATTACTGGCAGTAATTTCAGTCACACTGTCGATCTTACTCATCGTATTTCTGCAGGGATTGATAGGTGGATTTCTTGATAACCTGGTTCATAATTATACCAAGAATGAAACAGGGCATGTTAGAATTGCTACAAAGGAATTTGAAGAAAAAGCAAAATTCTTTCCTGTAACAGGTAACATCAAAAATCCGCAGAAGATCATAGATGTTATCATACAAGATAAGGAAATAAACAGAAATATAAAGTCAATAAGCCAGCGAATAACCTTCGGAGTTCTGCTCACAAATGAAGGGAACAATAAACAAGCTCTTGCCTATGCGGGGGATATAGAAATAGAGAAGAACCTTTTGATGCTCAATGAGTCAATTCTACCGGATGGAAGATATCTGGAAGCTAATGATGAAGCAATTGTCGGAAAACTCCTTGCAGATGATCTTGGTTATAAACTCGACGATGAGATAAGCGTAATGACTCAAGGGAGCGATTATGCGCTTCACCTCAAGAAATTCACTATCGTTGGACTCTTTGATACTGGTTTGAGGATATATGATGAAAGGATATTCCAGATTCCTCTTTCCAGTGCACAGGAATTGCTCCGCATGCCCGATCAGGTGCAACAGATCGTTATCATGCTTGATAATTACCATGATTCCGAATCAGTTGCAAAGAAAATGGCAGCAAAACTTTCGGATTACGAAGTAGTTGTTTCACCCTGGACCGCAATTGGTGGTTATGCCATGTGGGTGGAAATGGCAAATCAGATATATAACTGGTTTTATATTGTGATTGCCTTTCTCGGCGCGTTCATTATAGCCAACATTATGATGATGGTCGTATTGGAACGCAGAAGGGAGATCGGGATCATCAAATCCATGGGTTTCACAAACGGACAGGTGCTCTCTATGTTTATGAGCGAAGGTATGCTGCTTGGTTTTGTGGGAAGTGTCGTTGGTGCACTTATTGGACTCGGCATCGTCACATTTCTTCATTTTCATGGTATTGATTTCTCAAAAATGATGGGTGGAATAGATTTTCCTATGAGTAATATAATATACTTGCGGGTGAACTTCTTGAGTCTTCTTGTAGCTATCTTACTGGGAACACTGGTCTCCACATTTGTGTCCTTCTTCCCATCCCGTAGAGCAGAAAAAATGAAAATAGTTGATTCAATAAAAAGTGTTTAATTTAGGAGTATACATGAGAAAAATTTTGTTATTCATTGCAATCGTAAGTGTATTTACAATTCTACATGCTCAGGGAATAAATATCACAGGTCTTCAAATACTTGAAAGGATCGATGATAATGAATTTTATCAAACCATAGAATATAATGGTAGTATGACCATTTATATTGATGATCAGGTCAGAACAAAAGAGCTGTATACACTCGCAAAAAGTGATGGGCGCAAAGCTCTCGTAGAGTTTACAAATCCTGAAGATTACGGCACGAAATACCTCATGCTGGAAGATGAACTCTGGATCTATTTCCCAAGCGAAGAAGAAGTAGTGAAGATTTCGGGTCATATGCTCAAAGAGGGCATGATGGGGAGTGATTTCTCTTATGAAGATGCACTTGAAGCAAGTAAAATATCAGAAAAATATGATGTTGAAATTACAGCTCAGGACACGATCTTCGGACATCTATGCTGGGTACTCAAGCTCACTGCAAAAGTTAAGGATGTGCCTTATTATTCAAGAAAATTGTGGGTCGATAAAGAGCATTTCTTCACGTGGAAAGAGGAGATGTATGCAAAATCGGGACGCCTGCTCAAAGAGATGAATGTGCTCAAGATCAAGCAGTTTGATGGCAAATATTTTCCAGTAGAATCAGAAATGGTCAATAAACTCCGGAAGAACAGTAAGACTGTTTTTATGATGGATGATATTGCCTTTGATGTCGATTTTCCTGATAATATTTTCAGCTTGAGAAACCTGCAGCATTAGAGAAAAAATATGAAAAAGATAGCTTTCATATTATTTATAGTTTTTATTCTGACAACAGGTTGGTTATGCGCAGAAAAGCCAACGGGTATGAAGATATGGGGTTCTAACTTTATTGATATAAGCGGTTATCATTATCTTAAAAATGGGGAAGATTCACTCAAGTTTGGAGGGATGAATACCTTCCGCTTCAACTTTCATAACAGGAATAAACGGTATGGCAAAATTGAAGGTAATTTCGATTTTATTATTCCCTTTGGTTTGACTGCCGATCAGTTTCAAAACCTGATTGATCAAACTGAAGAATCGGATACGCTTGCAATGCCCTATTATCCGCTCTTCGTACATGGCAACACACCTGTATTGCTGGATATCAGGAAATTGTATCTCTCGGTATATTTACCTTTTGCAGACATCACCCTCGGAAGGCAGATCATTAATTATGGTAAAGGAGTTGTATTCTCACCAATTGATGTTTTCTCAACTATTGATGTTGCAAATATTAATTTCGAGCGGCACGGAAGCGATATCGCATCTGCAAAAATTCCGTTCTCCCATCTCTCAGGACTGGATGTAATGACTGAATTTCCTAGAAAGCACCATGAGTATTCATCTGCCTTAAGAAGTTATTTCAATACTTTGGGATTTGATATCGCAGTAAATACGATCTACAAGCATCGTGCAGAGGAATTGATCACAGGTTTATCTTGTAAAGGCGATGCCTTCTTTGGAGTGTATGGTGAGCTTGTTGAGCATTTTGCTGATGATTTTTCAAAGAAATATTTCGAAAGCATGTTCGGGTTGGATTATTCCATTAAGAATACCTTTTTCTTCAGAACGGAGTATTATTATAAAAACAGCAACATACATAACGAGTGGGGAGAGCATAATCTTTTTATCTCGATGCAATATCTTATTAATGATCTTATGAATATATCTGCACATGCGATTGGAAGCGATATTGGCGGAGGTTCACAAACAATGATGTGTATGGGACAATTTTATTATAATATTCTACAAAATGTTGATGTAATATTGTATACACGGTACTTTTCCTACAAACTGGACAGTTCCTTATTACCCGACCTTGAGTATGCAATGCGGATCGAGGTAAAATTTTAAGCTAATTATAGCACACAGCTTTTCGCTGATTTGCACAGATAGAAATTGAGTTTGTAAGTAATTTCATTTTAACATTTTTTAAATTCGAGTCATTCCTTTCATGGCAGATTCCTTAAAGGAAGAAATGTATATTTTCTTGACACATAATAATAATAACTTTTGAAAAGACTATATTGTATTTCAACTAGATTTAATATTGATTGAATTGAGCGGGAACTCTCCTTAAACTTAGGAATTAAATAAGGAGATCGTATGAAAAAAAATTTCATTTTATTGGGGTTTTTACTTTTTTTAATTTCAGCTATAAGCAATGATCTACAGGCATTTCAGGATAATCCAAGACCAATTCTATATCGTCAATTCTAAAAACAAAAACCAGCATTTATCACGGGAACAAATAATGTATCCAGCTCGGAATATCATATTGCTCATGAAGATTCGATAAGTACGGAAAACATGATTTCTCAACCTAAAGAATTCATAAGAGCAGAGAAGAATTGGGGAATAGACATTAACGTCATGAGGATGATCGCGGTATTTAGTGGGAATTTTAGCGGAGGTATTTCTTTGTTCAATATTGACAGACATGCAGAGATAACATTTCAGATATACTACAATTATTATACAATTTTTGATTATTATTGCGAAGACAATAAATTTAATTTTAGTAAAATACCTCTTCAACAGTTTATATTAGATTGTCATTATCGAAGATTTCTCGGCAGAGCTCAAAAGGGTTTTTTTATTAGTGGATTCATCAGATATGCTAATCTTCGTGGTCTTCTTCAAGAAGATCTTTATAATTATTGTCATTATGGTGGTGAAGAACCAAAATTATTACCTGAAAATAAGATCGGAGTTGGTTTTGGTATCGGTTATAGAATATTTTTCAAAAATAGATTTTATTGGGGGATCAGTTTTAGCCTGGGCAGATATGTATCCGGTGAAAATAATAGATTTTATCATAAATGGTATGACCCTGTTGGACCGGAAGGATTTATGTATCCAACAAATGATGTCGGTGGAATCATCAGTTTTGAAATATTCAAGATAGGGTATGCTTTCTAGTTTATAAAGAATATAAAAATGCTTTATTTGGAGGTAATACATGACTCAATTTATTAAGCTTATAGTTATTATTTTTCTACTAACTTCACAAGTCTATGCTGCTTCAGATCTAGAAAATAAAGAAGATAAGCCTTTAATAAGAAATTATGATAACATTTCTTTTAAAGAAAGCAAACACGTGAAAACTAAAAAAATGGGACCTCTTGGTAATAAAAAATGGGGAATTGAAATAAATCTAATTAGACTTTTATTCATTGATACAGGAAAAGATGAGTTTGTTTATACTTTTAGTGGCGGTGTCTCTTTGTTTAATATTAATAGGCAGGTAGAGCTGGCATTTCCTATTTTTTATTCCCATGTAAAATATAAAGATGAGGATGAATATGAAGAATCTCTTCGGCAATTTACATTAGATTGTCATTATCGTAGATTTCTCGGTAAAACTCAAAAGGGATTTTATATTAGTGGATTCATAAGATATGCTAATATTCGTGGAACTAAATTAGGTGATTGGGATAATTATTGGTATAATGGTTATGAAGAACCCAAACGTTCAACAGAAAATAAGATAGGAATTGGTTTTGGTATCGGTTATAGAATATTTTCACATATGGGAATCTATTGGGGAGTTAGTCTAAATATAGGTATATATTTAATTGGTGAAAATTATATATTCACGGAAGATGATTTCTTTTTATTAGGTAAATTTAAACCGGATACAGTTTCTCTTTTTGATAATGATAGTATAATAATATTTAATTTTGAACTATTAAAATTTGGTTGGGCATTTTAATATTCATTACAAGGAACTTTGTAACGCAAGATTCCAACATGTCGAGGTGCAGTGAAACGAAGAAAGCTCTTGCGATATAAAGACTCAACATTGGAATGTTAAGCTACACGGCAGAAATCTCTAATTGTTTTCGAATTTATTTTTAGATCATCCGAATGTTTCGATTTGCAAAAATCCATATAAAATTGACATGCATGAAATCAATTTTCGAATCTATCCAAGCTAAAAAAGTATCAAAAGAAATAATATGAACAAGAAATTTGACCCGAAACAAAATTATACAACCAGCATGAAACGTGTGGGCTATATCACAAGAGATGAAGCCACGCCAAAAGACTATGCAAAAATGGGATTCAAAAGCGGTCTGGAAGTCCATCAGCAGTTGAAAACAGAGGAAAAACTCTTCTGTCGATGTCCTGCTGGAATATACCAGGACCTGCAAGATTACGATGCCGAACTTATACGTCACATGCGCCCCACACTTTCCGAAATGGGCACGTATGACGGTACAGCATTAATGGAATTCCGAACACACAAGAATATCATTTACCACATCAAAAATGAAACCGCTTGCACCTACGATGTTGATGATACACCGCCTTTTCCCATTAATAGAGAAGCACTCGACTATGCAATTGAAATCTCTTTGATCATGCATCAGAATATAGTAGGTGAACTGCATATTACCCGTAAACAGTATCTCGATGGCAGCATTCCAACCGGATTTCAGCGAACAGCGATCGTGGGAATTGAGGGAGAAATTCCACTCAAGCATAAAAATGTGCACATCATCCAGCTGAGTATCGAAGAAGATTCCTGTCGTGAGGTCTCAGATATTGGACATGAAAGGATCTATACAACGGATCGGCTTGGAATTCCACTCATCGAGACCGTGACCTATCCTGAACTTTTTACCCCTGACGAAATAATGGAAGCAGGGCAGGTGATCAGGTTCATAAACAGAAGTTCCGGCAAAGTCCGGGTGGGGATTGGTGCAGGCAGGCAGGATGTGAATGTCAGTATCACTGGTGGAACACGTGTCGAAATAAAAGGTGTCTCTCATATCAAATGGATTGCTAAACTTACTCATATTGAGGCATTTCGGCAGAAAGCACTACTTGAGATCAAAAAGGAATTACGAGATCGAATTAATAATATCAAAAAATGGAAACCAACTTTTAAAAAAATAACTTTTGACGGTTCTGACATTGAGTACCAGCCAATTAAAGACGCAATGGACAAGGGCTGGAAGCTTATTGCATGCAAATTGCCTGATTTTACAGGAATACTCTCTTTTTTCATGCAGCCCGGTAAAACTTTCGCTGATGAGATCGAGGGACGACTTAAAGTCATTGCCTGTCTCGAAAGACCGAATATGGTGCATTCCGAAGATATGAATCCTGTATTCAATGAAAATATGCTGAAGAAGCGAAGTACATTATTACAGAGTGGCGATAATGATGCACAGATCGTTTTCTGGGCACCTGAAGAAGATATGAAAACTGCGATGGAGACGATCGAAGAACGCTGCATGATGGCGTTTGAGGGTGTGCCAAATGAAACAAGAAAAGCTCTGGATGACGGCACCACGATATTTGAACGAGTACTTCCTGGTGCAGATAGAATGTATCCTGACACGGATTCCGCACCGATCCCGATCAAAGATGAAAATATTGAAAACATCCGGAAAGCACTTCCCATTGGTTTGAACAAACGTATGGAGCAGCTCAAGAAATGGAAAATTCCCGAAGATTGTTATTATTACATTCTGAGAAATAACCTGATGCCGTTGTTGGAAAAGATGATCAATGAGCTAAAGGTTTCTCCAAAATGGGCTGGAACACTTCTGGGGCATAAGTTAAAACATATTGAGGGTCAGAACAGTTCATCAGTTCTTTTTGAGTACGAGCTGGTCTATCAACTGATAGAATTCCTTCAAAAAGAAAAAATTGATCTCGATATTTTGTGTTCCATGCTTGAGATCCTCTATATGAATCCACGTATGGAATTTGAGTCGATACTCATTCTCGTAAAATTTGAAAGACATCAGAAAGATGAAATTCTGAAGAATATTCCAAGTTTGCGTACGATGTTTAAGGAGATTGGCATTACGCTCAATTCAATTGCTGAAAAAAAATGGATAATGGGTCGTCTGCGACCACTGGCATTGGGAAATATACAGCTCAAAGAGCTTCATCAAACAGTACAGCAATATCCGCAGGGAGATGAGCTATGATCGATCTATTCAAAGGTTACAAAGGACAGGCACTCTCTATTTTGAAGAAATTCAAAGTTCGCGTATGGAGCGATTCCAAAGTTAAAACAACAAGAGGAAATTTCAAAGGGATCATTCTGCCTCGATCAGAAAATGATGATGATCTGCATATTGTATTGAAGCTTGCCACCGGCTACAATGTGGGGATCGATGTGAACACTATCACAGATATGAAAGAGATCGGGTATAAAGAAGCTCATTATAAAATTCCTGAAAAAGAATTTCCTTTTACAGAAGGGAAACCGAACATAAAACTCTTAGGAACCGGCGGCACAATTGCGTCACGATTGGATTATAGAACTGGTGCGGTCATTCCGGCGTTTTCTCCGGGTGAACTTTATGGAGCAGTTCCTGAACTTGCTGATATCTGCAATTTGCAAACGGAAAAGCTCTTTGCGGTTTTCAGTGAGAATATGGGACCCGATCAATATAAAAAGCTCGCAGTTGCGATAGGGAAAGAGATTGAAAAAGGCATCGACGGCATTGTGATCGGTCATGGAACAGACACTCTTCATCATACTGCTGCTGCGCTTTCATTTATGATACAGAATTCACCTGTTCCTATTGTGCTGGTTGGTTCACAGCGTTCTTCGGACAGACCTTCTTCTGATGCAGCGCTCAATCTCATACACGCAACAACCACTGCTGCTACGTCTGATATTGCGGAAGTTCTGGTGTGTATGTTCGGTCCGACATCTGATGAGTATGGCTTGCTGCACAGAGGAACCCGTGTGAGAAAGATGCACTCGTCCTATCGCTCAACCTTTCGAACAATAGGGGATGTTCCACTTGCGACAGTTACCCGGGATGGAGTTGTGCCGATCAAAAAAAATTATAATCACAGACGAAAAGACAGAAAAGTGAAGATACTTCCATATTTTGAGGAAAAAGTTGCTTTGATCTATTACTATCCCAATATGCAGCCCGATATGATCTACTCGCTCATTGATAATGGTTACAAAGGAATTATCATTGCGGGCACCGGCTTGGGGCATGTGAACAAACCGCTCTATCCTGCGATCAAAAAATGTAGGGAAAAGGGCATTCCCGTATATATGACAGTGCAGACGCTGTGGGGTTTTGTGCACATGTTCGTTTATGATACAGGACGTGATCTTATGAGTTATGGAATTATTCCGGCTGAGAATATGCTCCCTGAAGTTGCGTATATCAAGCTTGGCTGGGCGCTCGGGCAGACTGATGATATCGAAAAGGTGAAAGAGCTTATGCTCACGCCTATCGCAGGAGAGATAACAAAGCGAGAACCTTATAACGGCTATCTCATTTATCAAGGCGGCATCCCGGAAGTAGAAGAATTTATTAAGAAAGTTCATAAATAAATCAAGGCAAGACTCAACTAGCATACATGAGTCGGGGTGAAGAGAATATTTAACCACGAAAATACACGAAATCAACGAAATAAAATAGAATTGTTATCATTGCGAGTCATAATTAAAAATAACTTCTGATTGTTCCAGAATTTTCTCGTGATCATCCGAGTATTTCAACCAATTTTATTTCAACACTCCGAAGTTTGCATGGTAAACATTCAGAGGTTGAAGTGTAGAACCGTTACGAAGGATTCTTCTTCAATCGTTCGCAAGGTTCAAGAAATTCTACAAAAACTCGACACATAAAACAATCCATAGTGGTCTTGGAACTATTGAAAATTATCTCATTGAAGGAACACTGTATGCTTAAACGTTTCATAAAATATTATAAACCTCATAAATGGCTTTTCACACTTGATATGTCCGTGGCATTTCTGGCTGCGATCCTGTCCGTATTCTACCCTATGATCACGCGCAGTCTGCTCAAAACATACATCCCCAATAAGGATATTCATGGCATCATTTTCATGCTTTCTCTCATGGGCGGCATCATGATCTTCAAAATGATCTTTACGTACATTCGTATCCGCTGGGGACATATTATGGGAGTGCGCATGGAATCCGATATGCGTACTGACATTTTTACACACCTGCAAAAGCTCTCTTTCAACTATTTTGATAATGTGAAAACCGGTCATCTCATGTCGCGTATTTCGAACGATCTGAACATGATCGCTGAGGTTGCTCATCATGCACCGGAAGATTTTATCATATCTGTTTTCATTATCATCGGTTCATTTATTGCGATGTTCTATTACAGTGCTCCGCTTGCCGCTATTGCGCTCATCCCTCTTCCTTTACTGCTAGTGTGGGGACTGACATATGGACGGAGGATGAAGGGTGGATTCCGACTCGTCAGAAAACGCATTGCAGACATAAACAGCAGTGTTGAAAACTCGGTACAGGGCATTCGTGAAGTAAAATCTTTTACGAACGAGGAGCTCGAAATAGAGAAGTTCGAGCACATCAACTTTAGCTTTAAAACAGCAAAAGAGAAGATGTACAAGATCATGAGTATCTATTTTGCAGGTATGACCGGGTTGACTGATTTTTATTATCTCATTGTGATCGCTGGCGGCGTGTATCTTATTTATATGGGGAAAATCGATGTGATCGATCTGCTTGCTTTTACGCTGTATATTAATTTTATTCTGAAACCGATAGATCGGCTCATCCACTTTACCGAGCAGTTCCAGCAAGGAAGCGCTGCCTTTGAACGGTTTATCGAAGTGATGGACATTGAGCCGGACATCAATGACATTAAAAATGCCCGTGAATTGCCGGCTGTTAAAGGAGCAATCGAGATAGATAAACTGTATTTCAAATACAGTACTTCAGAAGATTGGATATTGAAAGATATTTCACTTACAATACCGGCTGGTAAAACTGTTGCGCTGGTCGGGGAATCCGGTGCAGGGAAGTCTACTCTTGCTTCTCTGATACCAAGATTTTATGAAGTTCAAAAGGGATGTATATGCGTGGATGGGGTAAACATACTCGATGTCAAGCAGGAATCCCTGCGCGAAAATATAGGACTTGTACAGCAGAATGTTTTTCTCTTTGATTCTACAATCCGAGACAATATCCTTTATGGAAATCCAGAAGCATCAGAAGACGAGCTTATCGATGCAGCACGCAGAGCAAATATCCTGGAATTCGTAGAATCACTTGCTGATGGCTTTGATACACTTACTGGGGAACGAGGTGTGATGCTGTCCGGTGGTCAGAAACAGCGCATTTCGATTGCCAGAGTATTTCTGAAAAATCCGCCGATCCTTATTTTTGATGAAGCAACGTCATCCCTGGACACAGAATCGGAGGCATACATCCAGAAAGCAATGGAAGAACTCTCGCAGAACAGGACTACTATTATTATTGCGCACCGGCTCTCTACAGTACGAAAAGCAGATCTGCTCTATGTAATGAATAACGGGGAAATAATCGAGCAGGGTTCGCATGAGCAGCTCATGAAAAATGAAGGGTATTATTTCAATCTTTATACGAAGAATATGATATTTTGAGAAGTTGAAACCACGAAAGAACTATTCTCTTTACCAAGCCCCCGTTTATCAAGGCGTAATGGAATGGAGACTGGCTTGGTAAAGCCCTTTTGAAGCAGTGGCTTCTGGTATTATTGCTTTCCCAATTTGGGAATTGGGAAAGAGAGAAACAAAAAAAGGTGAGAATGGTAATTCTCACCTTTAATATATTTAACGTTTGAATGAATAAATATTTATCCCTGCTTTAACTTATTCAACCTGTTCAGCTCTCTTTTTCTTGTAGTTTCATTGAGGATTTTCTTTCGCATCCTGATGTTTTTGGGAGTAACTTCCAGCAGTTCATCATCATTGATATACTCAAGCGCCTGCTCCAAACTGAATTGCCGTGGCGGGACAAGGTTGATCGCATCATCAGAACCGGCTGCACGAACATTTGAGAGTTTTTTACCCTTCACAATATTCAGCACCAGGTCGTTTTCACGCGAGTGTTCTCCAACGATCATTCCGGCATAAACTTCCACGACCGGTCCAATGAATAAAATTCCGCGTGCCTGGAAGTTGAACAGCGAATACCCGGTAGATATGCCTCTTTCCATGGCGATCAAAGCACCGCGGCTTTTCTTGTCCATATCACCTTTGTAAAATTCATATTCATAAAAACTATGATTGATAATACCAGTTCCACGAGTCGTGGTAAGAAATTCGTTCCTGAAACCGATCAAACCGCGAGCAGGAACTTTATATTCCAGGCGTGTGTATCCATCATTACCAGGCACCATATCCAGCATTTCACCTTTACGGAAACCAAGCATTTCGATAACTGTTCCCACAAATTCATCAGCAACATCTATAACAACAAGCTCGATCGGTTCTGTGCGTTTTCCATCAAGCTGACGATAAATAACCTTGGGTCTGGAAACCTGGAATTCAAAACTCTCTCGGCGCATGTTCTCAATGAGAATAGAAAGCTGAAGCTCGCCGCGTCCTTTTACAGTGAACTCATCTCCGTTTTCAGTGCCTTCAACCACGATACTGACATTGGTTTGGAGCTCTTTTTGCAGTCTATCCCAGATATTTCTTGAGGTGACATACTTTCCTTCTTTTCCGGCAAAAGGAGAATCATTCACTCTGAATGTCATTGAAAGAGTAGGGGCATCGATCTCGATAATTGGAAGCGGTTGCGGATTTTCTTTGCAGGCAGCTGTTTCTCCAACATCGACACGCTCCATTCCGGCGAGAGACGCAATATCTCCGGCAAATGCTTTTTTTGTTTCTTTCTTTTTCAATCCTTCATAATGGAATATCTTAGTGATCCGGTAGAGCAATCTTTCTCCATCGCGTTTTAATAATACGACTTCTTCACCCTGACTCACAGTCCCGTTTGTTATTTTTCCTGTTCCGATCTTCCCGAGGTAATTATCATATTCGATCGCAGAGATCAGCATTTGAAATGGCTTGGATTCATCACCTTCAGAATCTTTCACTTTGTGTATAATCGTTTCAAATAAAGGTACCATGTTATCATTTTCATCTTCCAGCTCATACTTGGCATATCCATATTTCCCGGATGCATAAAGAACAGGGAAATCTAATTGTTCATCATTTGCATGAAGGTCACAAAACAGGTCAAAAACCATATCAAGCACCTCGACAGGTCGTGCATTGGGTCTGTCTATTTTATTTATGATAACTATCGGATCTATGCCTAATTCCAGAGATTTTTTCAGCACATATTTTGTTTGAGGCATCGGTCCCTCAAAGGCATCGACCAGTAACAAAACAGAGTCCACCATTTTCATGATGCGCTGGACTTCGCCGCCAAAATCTGCATGCCCGGGTGTATCAACAAAATTGATTTTATAGTCTTTATAGGTGAGGGAGGCATTTTTGGAAAATATGGTGATGCCCCGCTCTCGCTCAAGGTCGTTGCTGTCCATCACGCAATTGACAATTTTCTGGTTATCTCGGAATATGCCGGACTGCTTTAGAACTGCGTCCACCAAAGTGGTTTTGCCATGGTCAACATGAGCGATAATAGCGATATTTTTAATTTTTCTCATTATTTTTCATTTCATGATTATTTCTTTTGGAGCAGGTCACAAAAAAGTAGCCTGATCAAAATCCGGTGGTTATTGAGTCAATGTATTTGAGGGGAAGGGGGGAATTCAACGAAATAATTTCCTTATAAAATTCCTTATGGAAATATTTCATAATTTATTACCCTAAAAAAGAATATAGAAATTTGAATTATGCTTTAATATTTAATTTATTGTAAACACTCTTCATCATCATTTGTTTTACCAAAGAGCCAAAAGCTTTATCTTCCAAAATTTTCTCAAAAATTTCATGATTTTGATCCATCCGATCAATCAGCTTGGTGATGAATAATTCTTCGAAAGCATATTTGAAAGTATCGATTTTATTCACCCTTGCCTGAGTTTGTAAGGTTTCATCCTGGATCAATTCGGTTTCGATCTGATCAAAAAACAATCTGTCTGCATCTGTGAATTCAGTGCCGAAACGTTCATTTAGCACTTCGATAATTTTGGATAACACTTCCTTTTCTTCTTTGGATCTTTTTATTCCGGCTTCGCTTAAACCATCCAATTCACCATCAATATCTTTTTCCAACTCGATAGAACCTTCTTTAATCTTCTGCATACGATAATATTCCATCGCTATTTCATCTGTCAGCTTCAATCTGTCAGTAATAGATTTCTTCGGCAACTTAGTATAGAGTAACTTGGCATATGCATAAAACTTCTCGAAAGCGGAATCCCTGAAAGGCATGATTTGAGCTAAGAATGCATAAAGATTGGTCCAGGTGCGCAAAGATTTCTTAAACTCGTCTTGATCATCCTCGGTTTCCATCTGGCTAAACCGCGAAACAGCCGGATCGATGAGAGCATAAAGCTTAGCCTGATTTTTGAAGGATAATTTGGCAGAATGACGAAAATAGATATTAGCAAAAGCGTCGATCTCGGATTGCCAGTAAATTTGTTTTTCATCAAGTTTGGATTTAAGGTCATATAAATGATTCGGCTCCGGTTCTTCAGTTACAGAAGTAAGCTCATAATAAGGTTGGAAAGACGCTAAAATTGTCTCGCGATTATTTACGAAATCCAAAATAAAAGTATCTTCCTTGCCGGGATAAATCCGGTTAAGGCGAGAAAGCGTTTGCACTGCCTTCACGCCGGAAAGCTTCTTATCTACATACATTGTGTGCAATAAGGGTTGATCGAAACCAGTCTGATATTTATCAGCAACAATAAGAATCTTATATTCATCACTATTGAAAATACGAGGTAATTCTTTTTCTCCATAACCGGTAAGTTCAGGTTCAGATACGCCATCAGGATAATCATCATCGATAACTTTACCGGAAAAGGCAACCAACACCAGAATATCGTTGTAAGCTTTTTCTTTGATGTAAGCACGGAATTCATGATAATAGCGCAAAGCATGCAAACGAGAACCGGTGACAACCATTGCTTTGGCTTTACCACCAATTTTTTTGGCAACGACATTATGGAAATGTTCAATAATTATCTCTGTTTTCTGAGCTAGGTTATGCGGATGCAGTGAAACAAAGCGGCCAATCGCTTTGGCTGCTTTCTGCTTATTTAGTTCAGGATCGTCTTCGATGGCTTTGGAAAGTTTAAAATAAAGTTTATAAGTGGTATAATTCTGCAGAACATCCAGAATGAATTCTTCCTCGATAGCCTGACGCATGGAGTAGAGATGAGAAGGATAAGGTTTGTCATCCACACCTTTCTCACCAAAGACTGCCAGAGTTTTATACTTGGGTGTAGCAGTGAAGGCAAAGAAGGAAATGTTTTCCTGTTTACCGCGCGCTGCTGCAGATTGTACGATTAGATCATTGATCTCATCCTGCGGATCAAAATCATTATCTTCAATAGCTTCTTCAAGTGATTTGGCAGATAGCACCTCTTTCATTTTTTTACTGGCTTCACCACCCTGTGAACTGTGTGCTTCATCGATGATGACAGCGTATTTTCGCTTTGGCAACTCACCGACTTTTTCCAAAACAAAAGGAAACTTTTGCAAAGTAGTGATGATGATGTGTTTGCCTTTTTCCAGAGAATCGGCTAACTGCTGGCTGTTTTTGTCGATCTTTTGCACCACTCCGCTTTTATGTTCAAATTGATAGATCGTGTTTTGCAATTGCTGATCTAAAACTCTGCGATCAGTTACGACGATCACGCTGTCAAAAATTCGCTCGTTGGCTGCAGTATGCAAACCGGAAAGACGATAAGCCAGCCAGGCGATGGTGTTGCTTTTGCCGGAACCT
Organism: Candidatus Celaenobacter antarcticus; assembly: GCA_030765865.1. GTDB lineage: Bacteria > Cloacimonadota > Cloacimonadia > JGIOTU-2 > JGIOTU-2 > Celaenobacter > Celaenobacter antarcticus. The sequence goes on from JAVCDK010000058.1 coordinate 16,651, forward strand.
GCCGAATGCTGCACCAGATAATTCTTACCTGCTTTATTTTTTCTGGCATCTGAAGTGATAATTCGCACGGCATCCAATTGATGAAAGCGCGGGAAAATGAGTTTTTCCTTTTTAATGATCCTGCCCTCAATAGCTATCTCTTCCACTTCGAGATGAAGAAATCTTTGCAATATTTCCATCCAGCTATCTTTGCATAGAATCTCTTCCCATAAATAAGAAGTCTTATAACCATTTGGATTTATTGGATTACCGGCAGCATTATTCACACCCTTATTGAAAGGCAGCCAACGTGTATTTTTTCCAGCAATTTTAGTTGTCATGTAGATTTCATCGGAATCGACGGCAAAATGAACCAAAGCTCTTTTTTTGAAGGCAAACAGCATTTCGCGCTGATCGCGATCAAAATTATATTGTTTTTTAGCATTGTCAGTATTCTGCCCGGTGAAAATATTTTTTAGCTCTAAAGTGGCAAAGGGAAGCCCATTGAGTACCAGCACAAGATCGATAGAATTTTTGTTCTTTTCACTGTAATAAACCTGACGCACTATGCGCAACCGATTATGCTCATAAAGCTTGATCGTCTCTGGATTGAGATCGGTTTCCGGCTGAAAGAAAGCCATCTGAAAACGAATGCCATAATCCACAAAACCATTGCGGAAAACATCCAGACTACCACGTAAATCTAATTCTTTGAAAAGCCGCTGGATGATGCGTTCGTTGCAGTTCTCGCCGTGAACTTCTTCCAGCTTTTGCCAGGTTTCAGGTTGAGATTGCTGCAAAAACTCGAGTACTTCATATTTTGAACATACCCAGTTTGGGGCTGTATTGGTCTGACGGTATTTCCTGATATCCACCATTTTCTACTAAGGAACTGAGAATAGCGGTTTCAAAGGTTTGCTCGTTGGTTATTGGCATTGGTTCTCCTCTGCTACTTTCACCTTACCCGTTACCACCTCGCTGATGAGAGCAGTGCGGTATTCTTGATATAACACAACCTGTTTCTCTAATTTTTCGATGATCTGATCTATCTTACCGTAAGTTATTTCGATGTGCTTTACGATGGCGTTTTGTTCGTTTATAGGTGGTACAGTAACAATTAATTCTTTTGTATGGGATTGATTCAAAATTGCTAATGTCGCGGAATTGGAGTGGCTAATAATGACTTGTTTATGAACATACAAAAAATACAATCCATAATAAGGTAAGATGAAATCAGAATCGCAAATAATCGCATTTATCTGTTGGTTGGAAGTTCCAGAATCCTTTATTAATCCTACTTTACCAAGTGTTGCTCCAATACCAATTAGTAATATTGAATTTGCAGGATACATGCTAATCCCTGCTTCACTAATTGCAAGTGAAGTAATTTTTCTTGTTGAGTTACTCAAAACTATTTCATCGTTAAAATCTCCGGGTGAAAACCAATTAATATTTCCATTATAGTATGAAGGATTAGTTGATGATGGAGTTTTACCTGTTAATATATTCTTTGTAACCCACTTCAACTTTTTCACTTCCCAATGCTCTGGGATTTCTCCCAGCCATTCAATACCACTGTCTTTCATGGATGCGTCGGGATCGAGACCTTTGGTAACCGACTGTTTGATGATGGCTTGTTTCTTTTCTTCGTACAGCTCGATAAGTTTTTGTTTGTTGGCGATAAGTTTATCTATTTCCGCAGTTTTACGGTCGAGGAAAGCAGCGATAGCGGTTTGCTCGGAGATTGGAGGTAAGGGTAAAAAATTTTGATAAGCATCTTCTCTATTTAAGCCAGGAACCCCTGTATCTCGTGAAAACTGATCTAATCTAAGATTCAACAAAATATAATATAACCATCTTAAATTATTTATTGTTTTAGTTTGATCAACGTAATAGGTTGTATCTATCGGAAAGCACTCTTTATCAGACCAATTTACTTTACCAAATGAACCTTTCCTGCCGATTATCAGACATGGAGATTTTGTTATAGCTGCATCATGAAATCCTGTTATTCCATTCGAGCCAAATACAGGAATATCACCATCTTTTCTAGCCTCTGATGATAGAGAAACTCCATATTCAAACGTTGTATTCCATTTAAGTTGTTCAACATCCCAATGTTCGGGAATTTTTCCGATCCATTCGATGCTGCTGTCTTTGTATTTGGGATAGGGTTTCATAGTTTATTCTTTATTGTTTCTTCCAGGAGCTTTAATTCTTTCAGGTCATCCTGATCGGCTTTATTGGCATCGTACATTTTTCTTTTTTTATCGAATGAATCATACAGATTTCTCACGTGTTCTTCCATAGCTTTATTACTAATTTTACCTTTACCGGATAAAACAGGTTTTTCCTGGAACTGCAATAAATTATCCACATTTTCACGCCAGAATTTGATCGTGATATCCATTCTGTTTTTTGCTCTCAATTCGGCTGTTTCCAAAAAGATAACGACTAAGCGGTTGAGGGTGTCTAATTCGTTTTTATTCAGGTAATTTTTGGCAATGTAAATATCCTGTTTGCGAACGATACTGCCGTGCCAGGAAGTTAAAGACATATTAGGTTTATGAGCGTCGGCTCTGCTGCTGATGATTTCTGCTGCCGTTTTATTTGTAACAGCATAGAGCAGTTTGTTTTGGGTTTCAGCGAAAAACATTTGAGTGGCTTTATCAGATTTATCATAATCGCTGCTCAGGGCAAACAGTTCTTTGATTTTTTGATAGAAGCGTTTTTCCGAGGCGCGGATTTCTCTGATACGTTCCAGGAGTTCATCAAAATAATCGGGTCTTCCGTCGGGATTTTTTAAGCGCTCATCATCCATCACAAACCCTTTTATCATATATTCTTTCAGGTTTCGGTTTGCCCAGATCCTGAATTGAGTGCCCCGTTTGCTTCTCACACGAAAACCGATCGCCAGAATCATATCCAGGGAGTAGAAAGTAACGTTATAATTTTTTCCATCAGCGGCAGTAGTTAAGTAATCTTTAATAACTGAAATTTTGTCTAATTCTTCTTCTTTCAGCACATTAGAGATATGCATGCTAATATTTGGCACAGAGGTGTCAAAAAGTTCTGCCAACTGATTTTGGTTCATCCACACCATTCCGTCTTTGGCAAATAACGAAACAGAAGCTTTACCGTCTGCTGTGTTGTAAATTATGATATTTTGCTTATTTTTCTGTTTCATTCCAATACCTTTTTTTCCATTTCGGTTGTTTCTTCTTCCAGTTTTAAAATATCCTCTTTGATATCTGCAAGTGAGCGTAACGGTTTAAATTCATAGAAGTATTTGGTGAAGTTGATTTCATAGCCGGTTTTGGTTTTGGTTTCATTGATCCAGGCGCCTGCCTGCCGCGACGCATTCATTAATGTTCCTTTTTTGTATTCTCGTTTCAACCATTTTCTTCCAAATCCTGTTTTCAAGTCTTTTTCTCTTTTAACTGCTTCTTCTCTTGTTTTGAAGATTTCCCAATGAATTGGTGCTACTGGTAGTCTAGGAGCTGTCCAACTTACTTGTTTATTTAAATGTTCATTAAACCTTCTATCAAAGTTATCAGATTGTCCAATATAAAACGAATCATCAATACATTTTAATACATAGATGCAATATTCTCCAGGTTTGGGTTGCGGCGCAGGTAGGTCCGGCACATGAGGTTTCACTTCTCTTTCAAAATACTCTTCGATAGTTTGAATGACCAGCTTTCCAGTTTCATCTTTTTGCAGGAAAGGGATATTTTCGTAATCCCGCAAACTAGAATCAGCTTTAGGATTGCCGGATTTGTCTTTTTTAACATTGCCGTTTTCATCAATTAGTGGTCTTTCAACGGTAATGCGATGATAACCGAAGAATTTATTGGGATAAATTTTGCAGAAAGGTCCTTCCCGAAATTCACCATAAATCTTAGAAATGAATCCGATACCTTTGTCATCTCCGTTTTCCGGGATGAGTTTTCTTTTATTGCCCAGACTGCGGGGCATCTTATGCCAGAATCGGTTTTCGGTAAGTTTTCCTTCCTTGATCAATTCTTCATCTTTAGCGCCTGTAGCGTTGATCAATTGGATTTTTCCTTTGCGAATAACACTTTTTTTGTTGGTAACAATCCATACATATGTAGAAATGCCGGTATTATAAAACAACTGGTCAGGCATTGCGATTATGGCTTCCAGCATATCATTTTCGATGATCCACTGACGAATGTTGCTTTCTCCGCTGCCAGCCTGACCTGTGAATAATGGTGAACCATTAAATACAATAGCGATTCGAGAACCGTCTGTCTTAATTTTAGATATCATATGCAAAAGAAAAAGAAGTGATCCGTCATTAATACGTGGCAGACCGGCACCGAAACGACCGGCAAAACCTTTGCCTTGATGTTCTGTAGTGATAATATTTCGAACTTTGTTCCAACTCACACCAAAGGGTGGATTGGAAAGCATATAATCAAATTTTTCGTAAAGCAGGCCATCAATAGTGAAGGTGTTTCCAAACTTGATATTGGAAGGATTTTGACCTTTGATGAGCATATCAGATTTACAGATAGCATAGGACTCAGGATTGACCTCCTGCCCGAATACTTCCAGCTTGGCATCTGGATTTTGCTCATTTACATAGCTTTCCGCCACAGACAGCATTCCGCCGGTTCCACAAGCTGGGTCATAAAGGGTTTTAACAATTCCTTTGGTAAAAATGTCTTTTTCATCGGTGAAGATAAGGTTTACCATAAGTTTAATTACTTCGCGTGGAGTGAAATGTTCTCCGGCAGTCTCGTTGGAAAGTTCTGAAAATTTTCTGATCAATTCTTCAAAGATGTATCCCATCTGCATTGTAGTCAGATCGGTTAAATCTATTTCTGCGAAAGCTTTGGTAATATGAAATAGTAAATCGGTTTTGGGATCATCGAGCCTGTGAATGTGATCGTCAAAATTAAAATATTCGATGATTTCTCGGGCGCTGGCTGAGAAGCCGCTGATATAATTGCGCAGGTTTGCAGCAATATTTTCAGGATCGGCTGTAAGTTTTTCAAAATCATATTGACTACGGTTGTGAAAATTGAAACCGGCAATTTTATTGAGAGCAATATCCTTGGCATTATCAGTAAGCATATCGATCTTTTTTAAATATTCCAGAACTTTATCTTTCGTAGGAGTTAGAACGCAGTCCAAACGTCGCAAAACTGTCATAGGCAAAATGACTTTTCCATAGTCTGATTGTCTATAATCACCTCGCAGTAAATCTGCAACTTTCCAAATGAGATTGGCATTTTCTTTAAAATTAGGCATTTAGCATTCCTTTTTAAGTAAATTTGCAAATGACTGACAATTAAACATAAATTTTTTGCACTCCGAAATCTAAGGATATCGAACCAGACTCACTCTATAATTACATATTAGTTTTGCCGGATCAGAACTCTGATCGACAAACAAAATCTGCTATTTAAAATAAGTGCTAATTACTTTCCAGTTTTCGAAATAATTATATTCTTCATTATTGATGATCGCTGGATATACTTTATCTGAACCTTGATGATCAGTTGCAGAAAAAGAAACCTGATGATCTATACCAATATCTAAATTTTTAATTGATTCCATCTGAGTAATAAAATTTGATCTTGTAAGGTTTTTACTAGATCTGGTTAATCCTTCTACCAAAACCTTGGCAGCGAGATATCCTTCAAGACTCACATGATTCAATTCTACGTCCGGAGCATATACTTTCAAATCATTTCTAGCTTCCACCACTCCGGGCAGCATACTGTATTCGGGAGGAACAACCTGAGTGATAATTTCTCCATCACCCTGTCCTGCATCATTCAAAATATCCAGTAGTTTGTGTGCTCCAACAAAAGACACGTTCATATAAATTGGATTGAAATCCTGCTTTTTTCCTTCGATAATGAATTTGGCGCAGCTTCCGTAGGTTCCGACCATTACAATTGCATCCGGATCTGTTGGTAGAATTTTGTTTAATCCCGCTTGAATATCAGAAGTATTTCTCTGATAAGTTCCCCGGGAATGAATCTTTAATCCTCTTTTTGTTAATGAGTTATTTAGGCCTTCAAGCACGGTATATCCAAAAGGATCATCCTGGTAGAAACAGGAAATTTTGGTCATTCCAAGCTCGTCTACAACTCCTTTAATAAATTTTTCTACTTCGTCGTAGTAGCTGGCACGATAATGAAATATCTCTTTCACCAGCGGATGCCTTAACGGCTCAGCTCCGGTAAATGGTGCAACGAGCGGAATTTGTTTTTCAATAATAACTGGTTTTATGGCCATGGTGGTTGGTGTTCCCACGTTTCCGAATAAACAAAAAACTTTGTTTTCATCGATCAATTTATAAGTATTCTCGATGCAGCGACCCGGCTCATATCCATCGTCATAGGCAATCAGTTTAATATTTCTGCCATTCACACCACCCAACTTGTTGATACGATTGAAATATGCCATTGCTCCATTTTTGAAGCTAATTCCCAAATAGTCTGAAGGACCAGATAAAACCGTGGACATCCCAATCAAAATCTCAGTGTCTGTTACTCCTACATCGACTTGCTCCGTTACAATAACTTTCACCGCAAAACCTCCTAGGTATTCCTATATTATTAAAATTCGGACAACAAACAAATATAATTGTTTATTATTGAATTCTTTAGTATAAATAATGTTCTGAGTAGCTTCAGTTGTCAAGTTGTAAATGAAATCAATAGAATTCACTTTGTTAATTAATGTAATAAGTACGATTTTTTTAAATTAATTTCCTTATTTCATTTTTTCTAAACTTTTCATCAGCTATGCTTCCAGTGAAATCCAAATTTCCTCCATTCTCCCTTTTCCCTCCTCCGCTTCTATTTTTTTTGACAAATAATCCATCCAATTAAAACTCAGTATACTTCTTTGCATTTCCTTTAGCTTTATCTGCCGGGTATTTCTCGGCATTTTTCAGCATTTTATCATTTGCAGCTTCAATCGGATCAATTCCCAGTTCATCACACAATCTGAGAAAATAGATAAATGAATCCCCAATTTCATCCAGCCGGTCCTGTCCCACCTGAGCCAGCCAGCGTTTGAACGGCTCTGCTTTTTTGGAAGGAATAGACTGGATGAGACGAAAAGCACCCTTGGTGTTGACGCAGTCAGTTTGACGTATTTTCCCATCCTTGGCTGGTAATTTCAACCGTACCCAAATTGGGGACAGTTGAAGCTTAATAAATTCTCTTTCCTTCACCTTACCCCAATATTGCCTTGGTGTAGGGCTGTCGGTTAGAGCAGCTACAATATCCACCACAGAATAATACCATTCATCTTCATTCCATATTCTGCGGATTTTTTTACTCTGGAAAATGACAAGTTTATTAGCTTGATTATTATTTTTATCGTCCATAATTACAACTCCCCTTCAAAAGCTTTATGCAGGATCGATTGTTTTAGTTCTTTTAGATTATCTAATTTTTGCTGATAGATGGATTCAAGTCGTTTGGTATCAGCATAAAGATTTCTAAATTTAGTTATTAACAATTTTTGTTCATCCAAAGATTTAGGATAAGGGAAAAATACTTGTTTCAATGCTTTTCCATTGAAATGAGGTTGTGCTGTACCTGATGATAATTCTTCTGCCTGGACCCAATAATATCTTGTTTTTGAGAAAAACCAATAAAGTTCATTTACATTTTTTTCATGGAAGGTAATCTTAATTAAATAAGAAGCAAAAATTGAAGGTTCAATATCTTTATATAATAGAACTTTTGCAAATGTAGCCCCTGTTCTAGCCATCAATAAATCGTTATTTTTTAAAACATATTTTGTAATTTCAGTAGAATGATTAACATATTTTTTTGAATTGTGAGTTAATGAACCATTAACATCTATATCTGTAATTCGAACATATCTGTATTCTCCAGTTGATTTCGCTTTAGCTGTAAAACCATATTCAGCATCAGCTATGGCTCCCAATTTCTTCCTTTCCCAATCATCCCCGGGGTTAGAGAAGATCTCATTGAGATAGGAATCGAAGAGTTCTTTAGCATTTTGCAGGTTCTTCTCTGTGTTGGCAACAGCTTTATCGATAGCTGCAAAACCTTTGTCTAGGATAGAGACAATGCGTTTTTGTTCAGGTAGTGATTTGGGATAATGGATTTTTATTTTTTTTAAAAGCCTATAATGTCTTGCATAACCTAAATCACCCAAATTGACATTTTGCAAATAGTAATAAAAATATCTTGGTTCAATTTCATTAATAGGTTGTAATATTTTTACACCATCCGCACCTAAAACAAAATCAAAATCTACGAATTTTAAGACTTTAGTATGATCACCGAATATCACAACAGGTTTTTTGATTCTAAATAAATCATTCGAATTATTCCAGTATCCATTTATATGATCCTGTTCTTGAGAAATGATAGGAAATTCACCAATATCAAGGAAATTTTTACATTTAATTTTTGTTGTATAAACTATCTTTTCAAGGCAGTTGACAAAATTCTTGATTCCCCAATCTTTACTCATTTTCAATCTCTTTATTATTGTGTTTATCCAAAAGATTTTTCGCTGTTGCTGAGCTTGTCGAAGCATTTTTAGAAGTTACAATTGGTTTCCCAGTTTGTTTTTCAATTTCTAATCTTGCTTTTTTCGCTGCATTACCACCTTTACGAGCAACGCTCTTATTTGCTTCCAAACCTTTTGGCTTTTGCTCTTTCGAGATTTCAGTAGTGGAAGCTTCTGCCAACATATTCAAGACCAATTCTAAATTAGACATATTGTCACGCAAATTTTCTTTTTTCAATCCTTTGAGCTTTTTATAAGCTTTTACTGTTTTATCTGACCAAGCTTTAGTTATTTCATTGGTTAAAATTGCATATTCCAAACCGATTTTCATTTCTCTTTCCTGCCATTCGTCGGTCAGTTCTTTCCTTACTTCTATGCTTTTTAAACGCTGGTTTATCCATTCTTTGGAATATCCTTTTTTCAGGTAGGTTGCCATTGCACGTTCAAATGCAAGTTCGGGATCTTCGGTTTCTTCAATTCTCTCGTAACCGACTTTTGCGAGCCACAATTTAAAAGGTTCGGCTTTTGGTGACGGGATAGATTGAATTAATCGCAAAAGCTGTTCTGTATCCGCAACATCGGTTTTCCTCATTTTGCCGTCTGCTGCTTGCATTTTCAAACCGTGACAATTTGTCACGGTTTCATTTCCTTCTTCTTTTAATCGTTGCTTTAATTTACGCCAATATGCTTGCGGGTTTTTGCTTTCAGTAAGGATAGCAGTAACATCTACAATTGAGAAATACCAAGTTTCTTTTTTTTCATCCCAATGAGTTCTTACTTTTTGTTCTTGGAAAAGTTGGATTTTATTTTGTTTGCTCATATCATTTCCTTTATTTTTTCTAAAACTAAAGCACTTTCTTTATCCAATTCTGCTATTTCTATCAGAATTTCGTTTGGCTGTCGAAGGGGTGCTTCTTCGGGAGTATTAGGATTTTTTGCAGAAAGGTCAAAAGTGGTTTGATCAATATCTCTAATGTTTACTGTCCAAGAATTTTCGCTTTCAGCTTTTGTTTTTTGCAATTCAACAAATTCAGCGAGATCAGCTTCATTAAGCGGATTAGTTTTGCCAAGGTTTCTATCGAGATTGAGCTGATAGAACCAGACATTCTTGGTGGGTTTGCCTTTTTCAAAGAAAAGCACAACAGTTTTTACACCTGCACCTGAAAATACACCACCTGGTAAATCTAAAACAGTATGGAGATCACAGCTGTTAAGCAGTTCCTCCCTAAGCGAAATGGAAGCATTGTCTGTGTTGGAAAGGAAAGTGTTTTTGATAACAATACCGGCGCGACCACCTGCTTTGAGCTTTTTAATAAAATGCTGTAGAAAAAGGAAAGCTGTTTCACCTGTTTTTATCGGAAAGTTTTGCTGTACTTCCTTTCGCTCTTTTCCACCAAAAGGAGGATTTGCCAGAATGATATCGAAGCGATCACGTTCCTGGATGTCGAATATATTTTCTGCGAGCGTGTTGGTGTGAATGATATTTGGAGCTTCGATGCCATGCAGGATCATGTTCATGATGCCGATAATGTATGCCAAAGATTTCTTTTCCTTCCCGAAGAAAGTGTTTTTTTGCAGAGTTACAATATCTGCTGTAGATAGTTTGTTATGTTTTTTCAAGTATTCATAAGATTCAACCAGGAAACCGGCAGAACCGACAGCACCGTCATAGATCTTGTTGCCAATTTCGGGAGCTACTACCTTGACAATGGTTTTGATTAGCGGACGTGGAGTGTAGTATTCTCCACCATTCCTGCCGGCATTTCCCATATTTTTGATCTTGCCTTCGTACAAATGGGACATTTCATGTTTTTCTTTGTGAGTTCTGAATTTGAGTTCATCTACAAGGTTGATAACCTCACGGAGAGTATAGCCGCTTTGGATTTTATTTTTTAGTTCGCTGAATATCTCTCCGATTTTGTATTCTATAGTATTCGGGCTTTCAGCACTAGTTTTAAATTTCTTGAGATATGGAAATAATTGTAAATCGACAAAATCTTTGAGATCATCACCACTGAGAGCTTTGTGATGATCGAGTTTGCCATCAGCACCCCCTTCGACACCGCTCAGGACAAGTTTTGGAGCAGCCCAGACATTCCAACTGAATTCCTTATCTATGATTTGAGTGTGATGTCGGCTGGATAATTGAGCAGCAGCTTTTTTATCTTTTTCGAGATCATCGAGATATTTGAGGAATAGAATCCAGGAAGTTTGTTCGACGTAATCTAATTCGCTACTGCAACCTGCATCCTTCCTGAGTGCATCATCGATATTTTTGAAAGTTTGTTCAAACATTTATATTCCTTCAAAAAGCAAATAATCTATTCATACTAATTGATTTCTTTTTTCATTTGTTTTTCTATTTCTGCGTCAAGAAATTTAACTATATTACATTCATAAAAGTTTATTTTTTCCAAGTTTGACAAAATATCCTGCATTTACCATGTTTTTGTAGGGTTTCATACTCAGCATATATGTGGTATGTAAGGTACGTTCCGAAGCATCATAACACACCTCCATCCGATTTATTCGATTCCACTGTTTTTGTATTTATCGTATGTTTACAATGGTTACTCCGCAGAAATGGCTTCTATCAGTTTCAGCTTTAGGTCTTCGGAATAGTCATTTTCGTAAACAACAGAAAAGATCAATTCACGCAACAATTCTTTGGAAATCCTGCCGGCAGCAAGCTGGTAGGAGATCATTTCCATTTTGAAAAGGAAGCGTTGAGCAGCATCGAGGAGACCGTTTTTGAGTAAAAACATCGAGCCAATTGTAATGGCTATACGCTTATTGCCATCAATAAAGCAGTGGCTTTTATTTGCAATAAAAAACAGGTGGGTAAGTTTATCGATGAATTCGGGATAATAATCATCATTTTGGATATGTTCCAACGCACATTCGAGAGAAGCGGTATTAATGATCTCCGTGCTTCCGCCATAGCTTGCCTCAACTGTTTTTTGGTGAATTTGAATAACTTCTTCGATCCCGTTGAAGTAAATTATAGGCATTATTTATTCTCTTTCAGGCGTTTGAGTACATCTTTAGCATTTTGAAGTTGTTTTTCAAATTCTACACTTTGCTCTCCTAGGAATCTTTCGAAATCCTGCGGTGAAACGGAGTGAATATATTCTTCCAGTTTGCGATGTATAGCGTCACGAAAGTGTAGATCACGGGAGGACATTTTGATTCGGGCATCTTCGATGTGTGGTTTTTGGAGCGGATGCTGAGCGAAATTCTTGAACAATTCATCTGTTTCGAAAGGAGTTAACCTTCTTTCTAATTCCATTGATTTCTTTCTCATTTCATAAGCAAGACCTGTTTCAAATGAAGCAATTAAGTTCAAAATTTCGGCATACATCGTATCTCTGGCATTCTCTTTTTCTTTCATCTTTAGGATTTGTTTATATTCTTTGGCATTTTCGCGAAAGATGTAGAGATAGATTATATCAGTGTAATAAGCATATTTATAGTTGCCCATTTCTACGCATTCATTCAGGGCTAAGGTGAATTCTTTGCGGTATTTACTTTCTCGAATGGCTACCGGCAGATAATCTGCATCTCGCCTGTTAATATACTTTGTGCCGCCACCAGTTTTTTCATTAACGGTTTGGATGACAATATCCAGAATTTTAGAGCGCAGATGCTGAGCTTTTTCGCTTTCTTTTAAAAGCATACCCAAATTTAGAAATGAGCGGAAATTGAATAGGCCAAGGATAGTGGTTTTGGTACCGACATTGATGACGGGAGCAAATTCTAACTTGAATTCCTGCAGGCTTTTACCTCGTATTAAAACGTATCCGTTATATTTTAATTCTTTGGCAAAATTCTCTAAATACCTCTCAATTGTTCTTTCTTCCACTTCATAAAATTCCGCCACCATTTTTTTTGTAAACCTATATTCTCCTTGGTACAACATGCCGGGAAAACCTATGTAGGTTTGAATTCTTTTAACAGCAAAATGGTTATTAAGAATGTTTTGTCTTTGAATATCAGACTCGATCAATTTACTCATACATTACTCCAAAATATCTTTTTCTCATTTAGTATTTTATTCTTCAAATGCAAAATTATACAATTTTATTTCCTTTAGTGAGATAAAACCATATTTAATGAAAATAAATGTCAAGGGCAATAATATTTCATTCTTTTTTTATAAATTGTTATTATACCTTCTTGAACTACACGTCAGCTACGCCGCCAGTGAAGTCCAAACTTCCTTAGTTCTCCCTCCTCCATTTTTCTTCCTCCGGTTTCCACTTTCTTTGACAAAATATCCTTCCTCTCAAAACTTCATCTATCATAATTACGGAGGTTTCATGCTTAAAAAGATCAACCCTGCCAAAACCAATGCATGGAATAAACTATTGCAACATTACGAAACAATGCAGCACACTTCAATGAAGGAGATGTTTGCAAAGGACTCATTACGGTTCGATAAATATTCATTAATTTTTGAGGATATTCTGCTCGACTATTCAAAAAACATCATAAATAATGAAACAATGAGACTGCTTGTGGAGCTCGCACAGGATTGTGAACTGGAAGATGCTATTGAAAAAATGTTCTCCGGGAATATAATAAATGAAACTGAACACAGGGCGGTTCTGCATACGGCACTCAGAAATTTCTCAGGCAATCCGGTGTACGTGGATGGGGAAGATGTCATGCCGGAGGTGAGGGTAGTACTTCGTCAAATGAATGAATTCTCAGATAAGATCATCAGCGGAGAATGGAGGGGTTATACAGGGAAACCGATCACGGATATTGTAAACATCGGTATCGGCGGCTCGGATCTGGGTCCTGTTATGGTAACTGAAGCGCTCAAACCATATTGGAAAAATATCACGCCGCATTTCGTATCAAATGTGGATGGCACTCATATTGCAGAAACTCTTAAGGTGCTAAATCCGGAAACCACACTTTTCATGATCGCATCCAAAACCTTCACCACGCAGGAAACAATGACCAATGCGCATACTGCACGAGACTGGTTCATGGAGCATGCAAAGAATGAAGAGCATATTAAAAAACATTTTATTGCGATCTCAACAAATGAAGAAGGCATCATAAAGTTTGGCATCGATCCGAAAAATATGTTCAGATTCTGGGACTGGGTTGGCGGACGCTATTCTTTGTGGTCAGGTATTGGGCTTTCCATTGCATGCACAATCGGTTATGAAAATTTTGAACAGCTTCTTAAAGGTGCGTTTGCGATGGATGAGCATTTCCGAACTGCTTCTTTTGAGATAAATATGCCTGTTATCCTTGCTCTGCTCGGGATATGGTACAACAACTTTTTCTGTGCGGAAACGCAGGCGATCCTGCCGTATGATCAATACATGCACCGCTTTGCTGCATACTTTCAGCAGGGTGATATGGAGAGCAACGGGAAATCAACTGACAGAGTAGGAAATCCTGTGAATTATCAGACCGGTCCGATAATCTGGGGAGAGCCGGGCACAAACGGACAGCATGCTTTTTATCAGCTCATTCACCAGGGCACGAAGCTAATTCCCTGTGATTTTCTGGCGCCTGCAATAAGTCAGAATCCAATTGGGGAGCATCATAAGATACTGCTTTCCAATTTCTTTGCTCAGACCGAAGCGCTTATGAAGGGAAAAACCGAAGCAGAAGTTCGGTCTGAGCTGGAAAAAGCGGGAAAATCTGATGAAGAGATCGAGAAGCTGCTTCCTTATAAAATATTTAAAGGTAACAAACCAACGAATTCAATTTTATTTAAAAAATTAACTCCGTACACGCTTGGCAGTTTGATCGCAATGTATGAGCATAAAATATTTGTTCAAGGCATTATCTGGAATATCTTCAGTTTTGATCAGTGGGGTGTGGAACTTGGGAAACAGCTCGCAAAAAGCATCTTACCTGAGCTTGAAAATGATGAGTATGTTCACGATCATGATTCTTCGACGAATGGTTTGATAAATGCCTACAAGCGGATCAGGGAAATATAATTGGAAACGAATATTCTCATTCTTGGATCAATCATCATATTCATTGCTGCATTTTTGCAGGGGACGACCGGCTTTGGCTTTTCGCTTTTGTCCATTCCTCTACTGACTCTTTTCATCTCCCCCAAAACCGTCATTCCAATGATCCTGCTCGAATCGCTCATCATAAATATTTTTGTGCTCTACAATAGCAGGAAATCCCTCAATTTTAAAGTCATATTGCCGATATTTCTTTTCAGCATGATCGGGGTACCGATAGGCGCAAAACTACTACTTATTCTTCCGGACTATGTACTGAAGATAGTGATCGGCGTCTTCATCTTACTGTTCGGGATACTTTTTTTGTTCAATGTCCGCTTCAAGGTGAAGCATGAGAAAGTCACAAGGGCATTTGTAGGGTTTTTCGGCGGCTTGCTAAACGGCAGCATTACCATGAGCGGACCTCCTATTATCATCTTCTTTGCAAATGAACAAAAAGGGAAAATGCACTTTCGAGCTCATCTTGCTTCATTTTTTCTGATGCTGACACTTTTCACGATCCCTGTGTATTTCTACTATGGACTTATCACAAAAGTGGTAGTGAATTATGCGTTAATATTCAGCATTGCAGTCATTGTCGGAGTGCTTGGAGGTAACATTCTCATACACAAGATACAGGAAGTACATTTCAGAAAGTTGACACTTATCATCATTATTTTAATGGGTGTTCTGGCAGTATATTCAGGTATTCAAGGAGTTTTATCATGAAAGAATATGATGTGATGATCATAGGCGGTGGTGCTTCCGGGCTGGCATCTGCGATTTCTTCAGCGAGGAAAGGCGCAAAAACAGCCATAGCAGAGCGTTTGCCACGTGTTGGTAAAAAGTTACTCGTGACGGGAAACGGGCGCTGTAACTTCTCAAATGCGTCTTTGAAGCGAAAAAATTATCATGGAACCAATTCGGCATTTGTGGGATATGTGTTTTCGCAATTCAACGGCTCGCAGATAGTTGAGTTTTTTGATGAGCTTGGAATCCTGTCTAAGGAGGAAGAAAACGGACGTATCTTTCCGAGATGTGACCAGGCAGGTGCAGTTCTCGATGTGCTTCGATATGAATGCAATAGGTTAGGTGTTGATGAGTTATGTTCGCAGGAAGTAGAGGAAATTCAGAAATTGCAGGATTCTTTTGCGATAAAAACGCATGATGGGGAAGATCTCCATTCAAAAAAAATTATAATCACTACAGGCGGGAAAGCAAGTCCGCAGTTAGGTTCGGACGGTTCGGGATTCGCACTTGCTCAAAAGCTGGGGCACACTATCATTGAACCGTATCCATCTCTTGTACAGATAAAATTGGATGATGATTTTCTTAAACACCTGAAAGGAATACGCAGTGATGCACGTGTTTCTTTGTATGTAAATGAAAATCTGATAGATACGCAGGAAGGGGAAATCCTGTTTGCTGATTATGGTATTTCGGGCATTCCGATTTTGCAGCTCAGCAGGTACGTTCATCATCCGGAATTGAAAGATACTTCGATGAAACTGCATGTGGATATCTTTCCGGAAACTTTATTTCATGACCTGAAAAAGATGCTCGTTGAACGTTTTTTAAAATTATCATTCAAATCTGTGGAAGAAGCAATGATCGGGTTGATAAACAAGAGAATGATCCGTCCAACTCTTGCTTTGGCAGGAATTGAGAAAGCAAGGCGGAGTTCGGAATTAAATAGTGCCGATATAGAAAAACTTACCCAACAATTGAAAGACAGAAGATTCGTAATAAAAGGAACCCTCTCATGGCGGGATGCGCAGGTTACCGCAGGCGGAGTTGCAACTGCTGAAGTGGATGATCGAAGTCTGGAATCCAAACTCGTACCCGGAATCTATTTTGCCGGAGAAGTGCTGGATATTCATGGAGATTCGGGCGGGTATAATCTTGCATGGGCATGGGCATCCGGTTATATTGCTGGATTGCATGCAGCAGAATCACTGAAAGTAAAGAAAAAGTTTTTGAAGAAGTAAGCAGGAAATGTGAAAACAATATCCAATATCCAACCAGTCTTCGCTAAAGCTGCGACTCGGCAGGCACGGAATTTCCAATGATGAAGGAAAAGAATAAATGATCCGCATAGAAGAAATAAAGCTTCCAATAAACTCTTCACGAACTCGATTGAAAGAGGAAATATACAAAATACTTCAGGTCGAAGTTGAGGATGTTGAGTATTACAAATTAGTCAAAAAAGCAGTTGATGCACGCAAGAAGAATAATATCCAGTTTGTATATACTGTTGATGTAATATTTTCTGATGAATCGGTTGAGAAAAAAATTGTAACGGACTTGAGGGAAGATAAATATACCAAGGTAGTCAAGAGGCATCGCATCAGGAATATCGAACCATATAGCTATGATGTACCAAGAGCAAATTATGCAAAACATGACCAAAGACCGGTAATAATCGGGTCGGGACCAGCCGGTTTATTTTCTGGTTTACTCCTTGCAAAAGCCGGACTCCAACCGCTCATTATTGAGAAGGGAAAAAAGGTTGAAGAACGAGTTAAGGATGTGAAGGAATTTTTCAATACGGGTGAACTGAACTCAAATTCAAACATCCATTTTGGAGAAGGCGGGGCAGGCACATTTTCTGATGGGAAACTCTATACACTTATAAAAGATCATCGGACAAAATACATTTTTGATGAATTTATTGCAGCTGGCGCCCCCACGGAAATTGCCTACAGTGCACGTCCCCATATCGGTACTAATAATCTACGGAAAATGGTGAAAAATCTTCGGGAGAAGATAGAAAATTTCGGTGGTGAATTTTTATTTGAACATGAATTGCAGGATGTCATTATTGAGAATGGGATACTAAAAAAGATCAAGGTCAATGATACTAATTACGAAATTTCATCTTTGATCCTTGCAGTTGGCAACGCTGCAAGAGATACATTTGAAATGCTCCAGCACAGAGATATTCAGATGGAAGCCAAACCATTTTCAATTGGTGTGCGTATTGAACATCCGCGGGAATATATGAACAAACTTCAGTATGGAGAAAGTTATAAAGATCCAAAATTGCCCCAATCACAATACAAGCTGGCAGTGCACCTGAAAAACGGTAGAGGAGTGTATACCTTCTGCATGTGTCCGGGTGGATGGGTCGTTCCTGCTGCCACTGAGCAAAATGGAGTTGTCACAAATGGCATGAGCACTTTCGCGCATGATAATATAAACTCCAATTCAGCACTTCTTGTAAATGTTACTCCAGCAGATTTTCCTTCTGATGATCCGCTTGCAGGTATCGAATTCCAGAGAATATGGGAACAAAAGGCATTTGCCTGCGGTGGTGGAGATTTTTATGCACCTGTTCAACTTCTCGGTGATTTTCTGGAAGATATACCATCGATATCATTTAAAAGTGTAATTCCTTCCTATAAACCCGGTAAAACACCTGGAAGTATCAAAGAGTGTTTGCCGAATTTTGTATATGAAAGCTTGAAAGAAGCGATCCCGCTTTTAGATAACAAACTACCCGGTTTTGCATATCCTTCTGCTGTTTTGACTGCAATAGAAACACGGAGTTCATCACCGGTTCGAATTGTGCGAGGGGAGGATTTCCAATCAAATATAAAAGGGCTTTATCCTGCAGGTGAGGGAGCCGGATATGCAGGTGGGATAGTGTCTTCTGCAGTTGATGGGATGAAGGTTGCTGAGAAGATAATAGAAAACTATCTATAGAAAATGAAAAACATCGATTTAAAGTCTTATACTTTAGAAGAATTAGAAAACTTAATAATTTCGCTTAGAGAAAAGAAGTACAGGGCAGTACAGATGTTCGAGTGGATGCATCAACAAAATATCAAAACTATTGATGATATCACTATAATTCCAAAAAATTTTAGGAATGAA
>JAVCDK010000095.1 GCA_030765865.1 Candidatus Celaenobacter antarcticus
TTCAAAAATGTTCTACGCAATAGCATACTACATTACGGAGATAACATTGCAGTTTCGATGGTGGGTGGCAAACCCTTCACCTATGAAAAATTTGGCAGCAAAGTAGAAATACTCTCAAAGATACTACAGAAAAGAGGAATTGCAAAAGCAGATAAGGTTGCAATCCTGTCTGAAAACAAACCACAGTGGGGCATTGCGTATTTTGCGATCACGACACTTGGGGCGATAGCCGTTCCAATCCTTCCTGATTTTCATGCAAATGAAATTCGACATATTCTCATACATTCCGAAGCAAAAGCGATTTTCATATCTCAGGACCAGTATAACAAACTGGAAGATGTAGAGATGGGGAGTTTGAGCACAATATTTCATATTGACGATTTCAGTATAATACCCCCAAACACAACAGTAGATAAACTTAAAGAGTTAATAAAGGAAGGGGAAGTTGAATTTGCCAAGTTGAGAGAATCCGCCATGAAACTTCTATATCCCGCCCAGAGCTCCCTTAAAGAAGACGATGTGGCATCTATTATTTATACATCCGGTACAACAGGTCATTCGAAAGGAGTTGAGCTCACACATAAAAATTTAATTTTTGATGCGGAAGCAACCCTCAAAATTCAAAATGTAGTAGAGGAAGATAGGTTGCTCTCGATCCTTCCGCTTTCACATTCCTATGAATTTACCATTGGTTTTCTCATTCCATTTATTCGCGGGGCTTCAATATATTATATTGATAAACCGCCTGTTGCCCGCGTATTACTTCCGGTCTTACAAAAAATAAAACCTACTATGATGCTCACAGTCCCTCTTGTCATAGAGAAAATATATAAGCTTAGAATTGCTCCCCAATTATCCAAAAGCGGATTGATCAGACTATTAATGAAAGTGCCGGCTGTGCGAAAAAAGCTTCATAAAGTAGCAGCCAAAAAAGTGATGAAGTTCTTCGGAGGAGAGATGAAATTCTTCGGCATCGGCGGCGCTGGTTTGAACAGTGAGGTAGAGAAATTCTTGCGGGAAGGAAAATTTCCTTATGCGATTGGATACGGATTGACAGAAACTTCCCCGCTGATTGCTGGCAGTGGAGTGAAAAATACACGATTCCGATCTACAGGAATAATCATCCCTGAAGTAGAAGTAAAAATTAATAAACCAGATAAGAAAACAGGTGAAGGCGAGATATGGGTCAAGGGCGACAATGTGATGAAAGGTTATTATAAAGACCCGGATAGAACAAACGAAATATTTACAGAAGACGGATGGCTGAAAACCGGCGATCTCGGCTATATGGATAAAGATGAGTATTTATTTATAATTGGTAGATTAAAAAATGTGATCGTTGGCCCAAGCGGAGAGAATATCTACCCGGAAGAAATAGAATCGCAACTAAATCAGTACGACGATGTGCTCGAATCCCTGGTTTATCAGGACAATGGACAGCTTGTTGTACGTGTTCATCTTAATTATGAAGAATTGGATAAAGAATTTAAACATAAAAAAATGACTGAAACTCAAATCGCAAAGCGAATTGAAGAGATACTTGAAAAGATGAGGAATGAAGTCAATAGCAACATGTCATCTTTCTCAAGAATTCTTAAAATGATCGAGCAGCCAGATCCCTTTGAGAAGACCCCCACAAAGAAAATTAAAAGATATTTATATACGAATTAAAGCAGTGTCTGTCTCTTGCTTTGTAGAAACGAGGGCTGAGTTTATCATGCTGTCCGTGATCAGCAGAAAATTAATATGCATCATTTTAATAAAATCACTGCACCAATTTTGTGCACAAATTAATCTCAAAAATGAAATTCAAATTCAATAAATAAAAAATATAACTTGCAACTTACAAAGTAGAAGCAGGTTGGCAAGAACAACGAAAGGGATAATGATTTTTTTGGCACGATTTTCGCATACAGAATAAGTGCGAATAGAAATGAATGAAAGGAATCAAAATGAAAAAACTCATCGCACTCGTAAGTTTGATGATACTCAGTGTGAGTATCGCATTTGCAGCCACCGTAAGTGGCTATGTAACAGATATGGAAACAGGTGATGGAATTGAGAATGCTATCGTTAGATTTCATTTCCTTGATGAAATCTGCCCGGACGGTGGTGGAAACGGCGGCGGCAATGGTGGCGGCAATGGTGGTCATGGATTTAATGTATATAATGCAGTGACTGATGTAAATGGTTATTACAACATTGTTGATCTTCCAGAAGGAAACTATGAAGCACGAGCAACTAAGCCACATACCTATTTGCCTACTCTGATCGAGAACATTGTTATTGATGAAAATGGCGCTATTGTTGATTTTGCACTAGAACCATGCAGCAAAATCGGTTTTCCAGAGCCACTCAAACTAAGACATCATATTCACTATTAATTCCTCAAGAATAAGAAATATTGACGGGATTTCGGTCCCGTCGAATTTTCTCTCTAAGGAGTAAAAATGAAATCCATAATTTTTGCTGGATTATTTGTAATATTATTAACTGTGTCTTTGCATGCAGCAGATTCAACAAAAACGCCTGCATCTGCCGATGAGATTGTCATCGTAGAGAAAAATGGAGGAGCTGAGTTTGACATCTTCATAGATAAAGACGGCGATGGTATTTGTGATAATAGAACCTTGAGAAATAAGGGAATATTCTCTCGCCATCAAAAGATTCATCACTACAGAATGATTTCTTATAAATATGACTACCAGTTCAGATGCGAGTTCGGCTCATCAAGCGGGTTGAAAAAAGGAGAAAGTGGAAACGGACAACACGGGGGAAACCCGGGTCATCATGGAGGTCAGTAGTAGATGCCTGTCTGGCTCATTCTGATTCTTATTGTATTTCCCCCACTCCTCTTTGGACAAAATTCCGAAGGGGATATGTATTTTTATGGTTCGTTACATAGAGGCACAGATGAAGCGGTTGAAAATAAGGGAATACTGGGTGGAAGCTTTAAGTATTTCGATGATGCTTACTACATTGATATCGGATCACAGATTGCAGCCCCTCTCGACAGTTCTGATGTTGAGGGCAATATTTCCGCGTTAGGGGAGATCTTCTTCCCGTGGGGAGGAACAAGTGCGCATATCTATTATCAAAACACCGCAGATTCTCTGAATGATCAGTTCAAAGTAACAGGGGAGTTATATCGCACTGTAGAAAAACAACGCCATATTATTGAATATGGAGACATTTTTGATTATACATATTATCCCGATTACAGAAATTTCGACCACATCAATAATGCACTTTTCCTGCTTTATAAAAAGTTCTTTCGAACTTTTGCGTTGCACACATACTTTGATTTTACCTATCGATACTTCAATAATATATCTGATCCGTCAATTTCAATGACAAAAGCATCAATCGAGCTATACTTCTCTCGTGGAATTAAAAAAAATATCGGACTCAAATACGGAATGTATATCAACAAAAATATTACATCTACGGATTCGCTTATCTATGTGAGCTCGGAATTGTACGATCCATTTGCATATGACTTATATAAAATGTTTATGGGAAGTACAATCTATTTAAATGACCTGCTTTTAAAACCGGATATCTCGGTTCAACATAAAATTTATAACACTTCTTCAGCCGAGAGCTCTTATTCTGAAACTGGAATAGGGATCTCAGTTTATGCAGATTACCCGATCAGCGATCATTTGTTACTATATTCGAAAAACAACATTTTTGTTTTGTTTGATTCCGCTCCTACCTACGAATCCAGCATCGGGATACGATATCTCTTTAAGAAATAATATGAATAACAACTCTGTAGAAAAAAAAGAAAAGAGCATCAAATACCTGCTCGTGGTCATATCTATTATTATTATTTTACTCTGGGCTTCTCTCTATTATGTGCAGAATCAGAATATTAAGACTGTTTACAAAACAATAGAGTTGAACGGTCGTCTGTATCTCGAACTTGTAAATGATATCATTCAAAGCAACCTCTATTCTCAGGATGTGATAGAAACTCTTTTTTTTGAACGCGCAGAGATGCTTATTCATCTTGTCATGGAGGACCACAGTACACTGATAAGTGATTCTCTCAGGCAGAAAATGCTTATTCATCATATCTGTGTAATTGATACACTTGGAAATCTTATGTCTTCGTTGCCCAAGGGTTGCACACAAGAAGTGTCCATCGACCAGCTGCCAAAAACAGAAGAATTTGTTCTTTTGGAACTTGAGGATAATCCCGAAGCAGTGTACATTGTGTCATTTCGAAATGAGAAATGGTTCGTTGCATCAATAAAAAAGGAAGACTACTTCTCGCTGCTCAAACCGATTCAACTTTCTACTATTTTTTCTCAACTCAGCCAGGAAATATCAACGGTAAGCGAATCAATAGAGACACTTCCACAGATACGATATCTCGTCATTCAGGATTCAAGAGGAATCATCGCAGCAACAGAAAATGTGCACCGAATGCAGAAAATATCCTCAGATGCATTTTTGAGCTCAAATCTGGAAAGTGAAACCATTGCCTCACGCGAGACCTCTTTTGAGAATAAAAAAGTGCTTGAGATCGTACGTCCATTCTCTCTTGAGGATTCTGAATCCATTCTTCTTCGTCTTGGAGTATCCGTAGACAGAATTGAATCTCTGAAAAGAAACCGCACACTCCTTTTTATTATTTATTCGATAATTTTTTCTGGTGTTTTAATACTGGAATACCTCTTTTATCGCAATCATATTAAAATAAACAGGATAACGGAATCTCTCCAAAAAGCCGAGTATATGGCAGGCATCGGAGAGCTTGGAAGAGAAGTGGCTCATGAGATCAAAAATCCTCTTAATGCGATTTCGATGATACTTCAAAGAATTCGAGATGAAGCCATTCCCGATAAAGAAGGGGAGTTGCAAAAATGGCTGTCTGTATCTTTTGATGAGATTGAGCGGCTCAACGGCATTGCAGAAAGATTTCTTGATTATTCTCGACCGATCATATTGAAAATTAAAAAAGTAAATGTGGATGATTTCATAGGAACAATTGTTGAGATTTTTGATCAAGAATATAAAAATAAGAACATACATATTCAGATAAAAGGAAATAAAAACCTTTTCTGGTATTTTGACATAGATGCACTCACCCAGGTTTTGATCAACATCATAAAGAATTCTGTAGAATCATTTTTACCGGAACAAGAAAACATGAAAATCCAAATAGAATTTTTTGAGAAGGATAAAGAAATGACGATAATGATCGTTGATAACGGCAGCGGGATTTCCCTTGATAAACGTAAAAAAGTATGGGATCTTTATTTCAGTACAAAAGAGCGCGGAAACGGATTGGGTTTGCCTATTTCAAGGAAGATAATAAAAGCCCATCAGGGGGAGATATATATTAAACGCAGTACTCAAAATGGTACTGAGATAATAATACGACTGCCAAAATCGGAGGCGGAGTGAAAATATTAGTTATTGAAGACGATGCATCTCAAAGAGAGATATTAGCGGATTTTCTCGAATCAAAAGGGCACGAAATCTTCACTGCTTCCTTTGGTGAAGAAGGTATAAAATCATTTTATAAGCAGCCCGTGGATGTGGTGATATCAGATTACCGGATGCCGGGACTGAGCGGAAAAGAAGTGCTGGAAAATATCTTAAAGATAAATCCTCTCACTGCGGTCATTATCATCACTGCGTATAGTTCGGTTGATAATGCGGTAGAACTGCTCAAACTTGGTGCTTTTGATTATATCGAGAAACCGATCAATCTCGATATGCTGTTGAATAAAATAAAAAATGCACAGAATTATATTCAGGTGGAGAAGGAAAGTAAAAAAGTTCAAGATGTTATTGCCGATGAAGAACTACCAGTGACTTTTATTGGAGACAGCCCAAAAATCAATGAAATCCTCAGCATTGTAAAAAGGATTGCACATGTTGATGCTTCTGTACTCATTTCCGGAGAAAGCGGAACAGGGAAAGAGGTCATTGCGGACATTATCCATCATCTCAGTCCCAGGAAAAAACAAAAAATGATAAAAGTCAACTGCTCTGCCATACCGGAAACCCTTCTCGAGAGTGAGCTTTTCGGACATGTGAAGGGAGCTTTTACAGGTGCGATCCGCGACAGAAAGGGGCGTTTTGAAGAAGCTGATAAAGGTACACTTTTTCTTGATGAGATCGGAGATATTGCTCCGTCGATCCAGGTAAAACTTCTCCGTACGCTACAAACAATGGAATTTGAACCTGTTGGAAGCTCTACAACAAAAAAAATGGATGTAAGAATTATTGCCGCGACCAACAGAGATATTCACACTGAAGTGCAATTAGGGCATTTCAGAGAAGATCTGTTTTACAGGTTGAATGTAATTCCTATCCATCTTCCGCCATTGCGTGAAAGAAAACGGGATATAACCAAATTGATCGATCATTTTCTTGGAGTGTATTCTAAAGAAGTAGATATATCTTTTTCTCATGAAGCACTCATGAAACTGGTGAACTATCAATGGGAGGGGAATATCAGGCAACTGAAGAACGTGATACAGAGAACGATCGCATTGACAAGAAGTAGCGTGATCCAGATTGAAGAACTTCCTGATGAGATACAAAGATATCATCCTCTCGATAAAGAAGGAAATACAAAAACTATTGCCGATGTAGAGCGTGCACATATTATGAAAATATTGGAAGAGTGCGAGTATAATAAGGTGAAGGCGGCAGAAATGCTTGGGATTCACCGTAATACACTATCAAGAAAAATTAAAGAATATAATATTGATGTTCTAAAATAAATATGAAGATTGATAAGCTTAGAGTAAGAAGGGTAATCCAGCTTGTTTCACTTGGGATATCTGTATCCTTATTTGTTTTGCTGATAAAGGGCACACTTACTGTCGCGCACGAGTACTGTCCTTATGCATCAGTATGTTTCGGTGTGTGGAAGTTAGGCGCGAAGTTTACACCTTTCCTTTTCCCGGCTGCTGTTATTGTTGGAGCTGCAATTGCATTCAGCTCATTATTTTTCGGAAGGTGGTTTTGTGGGTATGTATGCCCCATAGGAACTATTCAGGAGCTTATCTACTCTACCAAAAAAACAAAGAAAAAATTTAATCAATTTATACCCTATAAAATTCATAAATATTTGAACATTATCAAATATTTTGTATTCTTATTTACTGCGATAACAGCTTTTCTTGGGGTGCAGTATCTGTATATGAAATTTTGTCCCATTCTGGCGATTGCTCATATTCAAAATATTACAATATTTGGAATTGTAGTGCTGGGAATAATTGTATTTGTTGGCTATTTTGTTGAGCGGTTCTGGTGCAGGTATCTTTGTCCTTACGCAGCACTTATGAATATTGTCCAGAAGATCGCAGATCTTATTGGAATAAAAAGATATAAAATTTTTAGGAATATTCACACAAGTATAAACTGTTTTAATTGCCTGAATTACTGCCCGATGAACATTGACATTGGATATAATGAAAAAATATCTGACGTAAATTGTATTAAGTGTATGAGTTGTGTGCGTCAGTGCTCAAAAACTGATAAAGAGAAAAGTAAATGTATTTATAGAGACTAAGGTTTGTTAGATGAAAAAAATATATTCAATAATAATAGTTCTTTTGATAGCAATACCGCTTATTATATTTGCACAGAGCGCGACTAAGGTGTTTGAGGTAGATGCATCAAAATGCATCGGTTGTACGATTTGCGTTCGAAGTGGAAAATGTCCAACTGATGCGATTGAGATGATAAACGGCAAAGCAGTGATTGATGCAAGCAAATGTATAGACTGCGGTATCTGTGCCGAACAATGTCCATTTGGTGCTATAAACGAAATAGAAATTGTGGACAGCACCGCACAGATAGAAAAAGAAATTGTGTTAGAAGTTGCCGATTCCAGTGAAGTTAAGCAATCAATGTATGTGGTTGATGCGGAGAGTTGTATTGGATGTAAGATCTGTGTCCGCAAATGTCCCGTTGGTGCGATTACAATGAAAGACGGGAAGGCAGTAATAGACACTGCAAAATGTATATCCTGCGGTATCTGTGCAGACGCATGCCCGGTAAAGGCAATACATAAAACGGATAACAAAAAGTAAGAAATAGGGAATTACAAATACTGC
The DNA here is from genome assembly GCA_030765865.1 of Candidatus Celaenobacter antarcticus. Classification (GTDB taxonomy): domain Bacteria; phylum Cloacimonadota; class Cloacimonadia; order JGIOTU-2; family JGIOTU-2; genus Celaenobacter; species Celaenobacter antarcticus. Next base: position 8,091 of record JAVCDK010000095.1, read on the forward strand.
ATCATTTCTTTATTTTTGACCTGGCCATAAAGCTCAATTGCAAGATTCGAAATATTTTACGTAAATTTAACACTTGACGGATAAATTTTCGAAAAATTAAAAGAATCAAAAAAAAACAAGAAGAAAAATGCGTATTTTGACACTAAAATTATTGTTAATTTTTATTCTCATTTTTGCTGCCTTCCAATTGAATGGTGAAGATCAGTCTACCAATTTCAAAGAAATCGCCCAATACGTTACCCACACGATGGCAGTTGGACTTGGTGCAGCTCTATCCAAAATTCAGGATGAAGAGCAGCGAATTGAATTTCTGAGAAATTTCATCACTCCCATCCGCTTTTATCCTGATAGTACCGGATATTTCTACATTTATTCATATGACAACATCAATATTGCCCATGCCGTTCAAAAGGAACTGGAAGGAAAAGATTTAAGCAATTATCAGGATGGACATGGAAATTTTGTAGGTAAAATATCGTGTGAAACCGCTAGGAATGGCGGCGGATTTGTGGAATTTTATTGGCAGAAACCTAACGATAATACCGAATATAAGAAAATAGGATACGTCGAGCCTATACCGGGAACGAACTATTATATTGGAACGGGAGTTTATCTCCAATAACGGTATAGCAAAAAAAAAGCCCGGTAGCTACCAGCATTTTTTTAAAAAATATTTCTAATATTTTTAATGAAACTAAGTCTGCCAGAGTATTCTCTGGCAAATTTAAATTCAGCGCTTTGAGGGATTCTTTTACCACTAGAAACAAACAACACATCTTATATCTACCGAATAACGCAGAATTGGTGGATTCACTACTAAAATACGAAAAGGGCATTGTATTTTGTGACAAGGGAATTGAAGATGAAAAGCTTCATTCCACCCTTCATAATTTTGATGTATTTTATGTTGAGAAAGACTATCCGATCAGCAGGATGCTCACTTTTCTAAATAAATTTCCCTTTAAAACAGAAAAAACCCTCCAGTGAGATTTCAAAGAACAGTAATTACAAATACTGCATCATTTCTTTATTTTTGACCTGACCATAAAGCTCGATATAGGGCTTTACCGGACTTGAAATGATTTTCGGAAAAAGCACTTCTTCGATCTGGAAAAAACCAGCAGATTGAGACATTTCTATCAAAATCTTAATAGGTTTCTTGTTTCCAGGAAGAATGTTTACTTTTTGGATCGAGCTTGCAGAATATTTGTGAATATCTCCTACTCGCGGCTGCTGAGAGAGGAGTGTTGTGATGCGCGAGCGTCCTTTTTCCATGTCACAACCATCACCGATGAGAACGAGACCTGCTTCGAGAGAATATATCTTTTCTGTAGCCATATGCCCGAAAATGCCCTCTATGATCATGGCTTTCAAAATTGTTTTTTTGTGGATGTTGTCTTTATAGACAGCGTCGAGCAAACGTCGGATGATCGGTTCGGCAAAGATAATTCCAATAATCTCATGATGATCGCGAGTGGCAGTCATGCCGATATCGTGAAGCAGTGATGCGGTCAGCACGCATAATTCACTATCCTCATAAGTGCCCAGCTTTTCAGATTCAAGATTGAGCTTAATACCTGCATCATGAAGTAGGTCGAACATGATGAGTGCATTCAGTGCAGCGGTTCTCATGTGAACCGGACCGTGATCATTGAAACCGAGCCGTTTTATAGAAACAGTATTTGCATAGTCCTGAAGGGTTTGTATTTCCGGATCATTAAAAATATATTTTGCAATTTCCGCGGATTTCCCTTCAAGGTGAGAGAGAATTGCTTTTTCAATAGCAATTTGTTTATGAGTTTTCTTAAACATAATAAGTTATCTTTTCCATTTATTTTTTTCATTGATAGTTTAGAGTTTAAACAGATCGTGTCAATATTAATGTGGAGAGAAATGGAATCTATATTCATAGAGGGGCAATATAAAACTTCAAACAAAGGAGTTTAAGGTTTAACGATAATAATAGGAATGCTCCCCGCATTGGGAGCATTCCTAATTTATGAAAATTAACTGAATCTATTTATTCGGAGATATTCTTGCTCTTTTTGTAGGAAATCCTTTCAACAAATGAATAGATTGTTGGAATAATAAGAAGCGTAAAGAATGTCGCAGTAATAAGTCCGCCAATGACCGCAATTGCAAGCGGTGAGCGCATCTCGGAACCCTGACCGGTACTGATCGCCATCGGCATCATACCACCGATTGTAGTGATCGCAGTGATGAGCACTGGACGCATTCTGTCCGAACTCGCCTGAATGATGGCTTCCTGTGATATCTGTCCTTCTCTGCGAAGCTGGTTTATATGGTCGATGAGAACAATGCCGTTGTTAACCACAATACCGGAGAGCACAATAATTCCTACAAAAGTTATCGCGCTGAGTGTCGTGCTGGTCGCAACAAGTATATAGATTACACCAATATAAGCAAGGGGGAGCGTGAACATTATCACAAAGGGTTGCTTGAAAGATTCAAACTGAGATGCAAGTATCACATACACGAGAAGGGCTGCAAGAAGTAGTGCGAGGAATAAAGTAAGAAAGCTCTCTTTCATATCCTCATATGCACCGCCGTATTCGATAAAATATCCAAGCGGAAGATCATCTGTAATACCCTGAAGTTCTTTCTTGATCTCCAGAACAGTACTGCTCAGGTCTTTACCTGCAAGGTCTGCCGTGATGGTCACTTTTCTTGTCTGGTGCTCACGGGAAATGGTCAAAGGACCTTCTCCCAAATCCCAACTTGCGACCTGTTTCAGCGGTACGGAAAAACCCATTGGTGAGGTCAGAGTGATCTCCTCGAGGTCTTTGATGTTGTTCCTGTCTTGCTTGTCATATCGAACGAGAATATCGATCTCATCTCCAGCTTCACGGAATATTCCTGCAATAGTGCCATACGTTGCAGTTCTGATCGCCGATTCAATTTGTGCAGTTGTCAGCCCGTATCGAAATGCCTTATCCCGATTGATATTAATATGAAGCTCGGGTTTTGCCTGCTTATAAGTATTTTGTATGTCCACAATACCGGGGATTGCAGATATTTTCTCCTCGATCTGCATGCTTATCTTGCGAAGATAATCAAGGTCCTTGCCAAATATTTTAATAGAGATAGGAGCGCCGGATCCACCCATCATCTCACCGGACATATCAGTAAAGGTGATATCAACATCTTCGAGCTGAGGAAGTTTTTGTCTGATAGTTTCTTTTATCTGTTCAGAGCTCACATCCCGTTCCTCTTTAAAGGTTATGCGGAAGAAAATTTGAGCTTCGTTTGAACCCTGGGGATTTGTGGGATCTGCTGCAGCCATACCTTCTGTCATTGCGCCTGTTGCAGACATTACATCAGTAACCTCAGGCATGTTTTGGATTATTGTCTCCATATCTTTGATGATACTGCTTGTTTGCTCTAAACTTGTTCCTACCGGAGCTTTCACACTGATCACTTGCATGGGCATATCGGATTTCGGCATGAATTCGGCACCAATGAATGGAACTAATACGACTGCCAGTACAAAGAAGGCAAGTGTAATGAGTATTATCTTTCCGCGGTGATGAAGTGACCATCGAAGTGCTCGCAAATAGAAATTTCTGATCCTAATAAAAAACTTTCCCGTTACCTGTTTGTATTCTTTACCGGAAGCTCGTTTTTTAAAGATGACCGATGCAAGCATGGGAACAATAGTGAGTGCAACAAACAGAGAGGCAAAAAGTGAAAAGGAAACTGTAAGAGCGAGTCCGCGAACAAGCTGGCCCGTAAATCCTCCTGCAAATATCATAGGAAGAAATACGGCAACTGTAGTAAGCGTGGAAGCCGTGATCGCCATGCCAACCTGTGAAGCCCCAATCTTTGCCGCCTCGAAGCGTTTTATGCCCTTCTCGAGGTGACGATAGATATTCTCGATCACCACAATAGAGTTGTCCACAAGCATGCCGACCCCAAGCGCCAGACCTCCGAGGGTCATAATATTCAGCGTATATTTTGCAAGGTATAACGGGATGAATGTTGCAATGATGGAAATTGGTATAGCAAGAGATATGATAAGAGTAGGACGCCAATTCCTTAGAAATAAGAACATGATCAGGATGGCTATTATTCCGCCATAAATAACCGTGTTTATGGTTTTCGAAGTTATCCTGGCTATGATATCTCCCTGATCAAATATCTCAACAAAATCTATGTTACCGGGAAGAGTTGTTTTCAGTTTAGAGAGTTCCTTTTTAACAAGCTTGGAAACCTTGAGTGTATTCGCACCGGATTCCTTACTTATCCAGAGCATAACAGTCGGTTTGCCGTTAGTTCGTATATCATAGCGAACTTCTTTAAAACCATTTTCGACACGTGCGATGTCTTTCACATAAATTACTTTGCCACTTTTGCTGACGCTTATAGGAGTATTGGCGATCTCATCAATGGACTTAAATTCTCCAAGCGAACGGATCATAAATTCATCAATGCCTTCATCGACGTAACCGGCGCTCATATTGAGATTTTGTGCCCTTAAAACCTGCACAACATCATCAATAGAAATGCCGTTCTGTTCCAACTTTACTTTATCAATAATGACCTGTTTCTGTGGTTCGTCTCCACCCATCATCATAATAGAAGCGACTCCATTGAGATGTTTCAGTTTGGGTTCGACTTCGTCTTCAAGTGTTTTTTTAAGCTGAAATGTATTCTCCATGCCGGTCACACCATAATATATAACAGGCATTTCTGCAAGATTGAATTTCACAACCATTGGACGGTTAGCCTCATCAGGAAGATAATCAAGACTCATATCGATAGCATCCCTCAGATCCTGAGCTGCAAAATCAAGATTGGTGCCCCACACAAATTCCACAAGAATGAGAGAGATGTTTTCCATACTTTCAGATTTGAGATTCTTAATATTTTTTACTCCGGCAATAGCAGTTTCAAGCGGCTTTGTGACTACTTCTTCCACGTCCTGTGACGATGCTCCGGGATAATAGGTTACGATCGAGATAGTTGGATAGTCCAGGTCGGGAAGCATCTCAAATCCCAGCATCAAAAAAGCAACAAGTCCGAGTATGACCACCAGCACAGTGAGCATTGTAACGGTTACTCGTCTATTGACCGAAAATTCTGGTAATTTCATGATATTTTCTCCTTGTACATGCAGGGCATTATTGATTTCTTATAACAACATTGGAATTTTCTGGTAAACCGATTGCCCCATTGATAATTACCATGTCTCCACCCTGAAGTCCGGAAATCACTTCAATTTCATTTTCATTTGAAAGACCGGTATTAATTTTTATCTTTGAGGCAACTGAGTTTTTTACAACGAACACAATGCCTTCATCGATAAGTGCATATTTGGGGATTACAAATGTATTGTCAGAGACATTTATAACAATATTAGTTTCCGCATATTGATTCGGTTTAAGAACATGGTCTTTGTTTGCAATGGCGATTTCGCATGGGAATGTGCCGGACATCATATCTGCTTCAGGAGAAACAAAAGATACTGTTCCTATAAAAGCCTGTCCCGGCTCACTATCCACATAGATGTATGCTTTCTGTCCTTTTTTGACTTTATTGATGTCAACATCAGAAATGTTCACATTCATTTTTAAAACATCGAGGTTAACAATTCTGAAAAGGGCAGGATCTCCATAGGCACTTGGGAGCATTGCAGAATAAGATTCACCTTCCTGCTTTGTCCGAAGTGTAACTGTCCCATCAAGCGGTGCTACTATTTGAGTGTTGTTTTTTACAAACTCATATGCGGATTGAGCTGTTTTGAAGGCGGATTCGATTTGATCAAAAGTCTGTTTGTCCACTGAACCGGCATTTTTTAGAGATTTCATGCGGTCATAGTTTTTCTTTGCCATATCGAACTGTGCTTCTGCCTGTTTGAGCTTAGTGTTGTCCATTACTGCGAGTAATTGCCCTTTTGTGACGACATCTCCCTCATCAACTAGAAGTTTATTGATTTTCATACTGAGTTCCGGTCCGACAAATGCGGCTTTAGCGGCTTCAAGTGTTCCGGAATAGGTAACGGTTTCTTCAATAGTTTTTATTTCAACTTCTGCGACATCTACATAATTTTTCGCAGCAGCAATCGTTTCGAGTTCTGCTTCCTGTTTTTTGGAACAGGCACTTAAAAATAATACTATCAATGTGATTGTCAGGATTATAGTTTTATGTTTCATTTGATCCTCTAATTTATTTATTTGTAAATTTTTCTAATGCATATTTTGCAAGAACAAAATCATAATATGATGTCTGAAGATTGAGCTCAATACCAAAAAGCATTACCTCGGCGTCCATAAGTTCGGTATTCGTCACCATTCCCTGGTCGAAAAGGTCATTTACGATACTATAATTTTGTTTTGCATTTTCATAAGCGAGCTTTCCGCTTATTACTCTTTTTGCTTTTGTAATAAGGTCATAAACACTGTTTTCTGCTGCCATCAGAATTTTCTCGCGAGCATCCTCAAGCTGGAGTTGTATGCTTTTATATTGGAAATTGCTCTTTTTCAGATTTGTGATATTTGTTCCGAAATGAAAGATGGGCACAGAAAAGACGGCAGCTATATTCCATGACTTGGCACCGTCGAAATTGAGTTTGTCATCTTGGTCAAAAGTTTTTGTATATTGAAGGTTGAGAGAAGGCAGGAAATTAGTGATAGCTAAATTCTGGGCTGTTTTTGCGATCCTTTCTGAGAGTGCGAAACTTTTCAGGTCAGGATTTTCCGCTTTTACAACAGAGAGCACGTAACTCAGCGTATCAAATTTGGTTACTTCAGACATAGAATGCAAAAGCGTAATCTCATTATCATAGGAAGTAAGAGCAATCCGATCTGGCATCGCTGCCTGGGATAAAGATTCCAGCCCGAGAATATTGTACCAATAAGTTTTCAGGACAGACAAACCGTTCTTGAGTTCCTCCAGTGTGATCTTATCATTTTCTACCTTTACTTCCCATTGCAGCACATCAGATTTTTTTACCATTCCCACATCAAACTTATCATATATCTTCTTAAGCTGTGCCTTGCTTGATGCAAGACTTTTATTAGCGATTTTTATCATATCCTGTATTTTAAGAATATTGAGATAAGAATCTGCCACATTATATTGCAGATCATTCTGAGAGCTTGCAAGATTCTGCAGTACTTGTTTTGTGCTCAACTGAGCGATCTTATATCCGAGGAATAATTTTCCCCCGTTGAAGATCGGTTGCCGGATTGTAAGATCGGTAATGTAAGTTGTTTTATAAACACCGCCAGCCATCATACCGACAGTAATCGGAACATAATCACCTGTCGGAACACCGAGGGCATCAAACACCTTCAGGTGGAAGGTCGAATTTGCCTCTTTATAGGTGTCATTATCAATACGGACTGCAGATGCATTTAAATTAACTTTTGGGAAAAAGTTTGTGAGTGCATTCTTTTCATTCCACTTGTATTGCAGATATGAGTACTTTTGTGCGGTGAAACTCTTATTGTTTTTTAGTGCGGTTGAAATTGCATCATCCAAAGACAATGCACAAAGTTGAGTGGAAAATAGAAATAATGAAATGAAAACGAAAAGAATTTTTCGTTTTGTGAACATCTTAGACATATATATCTCCTAAATTTTTTACCACGAAAGACACGAAAATATAACTAGGGAAAAGTCAAACGTACACTCGTTGCCAAGCCCCTGCTTGGGAACGCAATAATAAGCCAGATCCTGTTTAGAAAACAAAACTATAAAATTCTTAATTCTCAAAATTTGTTTCATATTATGTGAATTCAGTATATTTCGTGGTTCAATATTTTTTACTTTTTTACTTTTTTCATGGTTTCACGCCCTGAAAGATCAGGTCAATTATCTCATCAGTATTTTCAAAAAGTTTTTCATTATCAAATTCAGGATCGAATAGGTACATCATCATCTGAACAAGTAATATAGAATAGAAAATTTTTGTTGCATTATATGAATTAATTCCAGGGTTGATCATGTTGTTTTTCTGGAGCCGCTCCAATAATCCTTGAAAAGCTTTCATAAGCTCAATATCAAGGATCATTCCTTTCTTCGTGTGTATATTTGAAGAAAAGGTTGCAATGAATATTTCCTTCATGCTTTCCTTGTTAACAAGCAGGGGGATACTAAAGATCTTTTTTAATAGCGATTTAATAATATCTTTGGCATTATGATTTTGCAGGTTGACATTAAAGAGTGCATCATCGCCGGTAATTGTGAGTTCCATTTTTTCCTGCATGATATCAAGAAGCAGGTCGTTTTTAGATGGAAAGTAGTTATATAAAGTGCCGACAGCAAGATCAGCTTTGTCGGCGATGTCCTGCATAGAGGTTTTTGAAAAACCTTTCTCATTAAAAAGCTCAACTGCCGCAGAAAAAATTCTGTCTTTTCTTTCGGATTTCTTTTTTTCTCTTAATCCGGTCATATATTCTCCATAAAATGAATTGGTTCAAAAATGAATTGGTTCAACTTGGTTGTGTTCGTTTAATTCGTGTCAAATTTTTTATTACAAAAAAGAAAATAATTGACAGCATTTATAATTTTTTCGTAAACATTGAACAACATTGAAAAACATCAGAGGAGATGCTATGGAAGAAAAACAAGCTAAGGTTTTCGGATTCAAGGATATCTTTAAAGCATGGAATCATACATTTCGATTTCATCGTTTGATGATATCAGGTATTGCGTACATACTTATGGGGCTTATTACCTACTTTCTTATTTTCGATGCTTTTCTTGCCCCGATTACATCGTTTGGAATACAAGACTCTCTGGTAATCGCTCTGAGTCTATTTTCTGTTAAATCTATAATAGGTATAATTCTCATTGCATTCATAATGTTCATTGCGAGAATGTGCATTGCATATTCTATCCGCACTGAGGTAGTAGATGATGAGATATTTGTGGGCTGGAAAGACGTATTTAAATTCTTGAGTAAGCACATAAAAACGTTTGTGTTTTATGTATTAGGATGGATCCTTCTTTTCGTACTGGTCGCACTCGGTTATCTTTTCTTCTATGTGATCGGCATGATACCTTTTGTGGGTTCATTGTGGCTTTCGATCATGTATTTGATTCCTTTTGCCATCTCACTCTTTGCAGTACTGGCTCTTGTCATTCTTTGTTTTGCTTGTACCTATGGAGCAGTCATTGTTGGTGTGGAGCAGGAATCTGCAATGGACAGCATTATCAGCTTATTCCATCTCATTAAAGATCATGGTGTTTATATCATTGCCACTCATGTGCTCTCATGGATAGTCGGATGTATTGCATTCTGTTTTGTATTTGCTGTTGTTCAGGGAGCTGTAGCGCTGACAAGCTGGGGTGCTCACCTTATTATGGGACAGGAGTTTGCAAAGATAACTATTCCGCGATTCTTTGGATTTATCGGACTTCTTTTCCCGGGCTTGAATATGGGATTCGGAATCGGAGGATACTACCTGATACCCGGTTTCATAATAAGCGCATTTCTGATTCTTATAGCTTCAATTCTTTATTCATATTTCTTCAACTATATGACCGCAGCAGAAACCTTCATTTATCTCTCATCACAGGATAAATTCTATCCCAAAAGAAAAGATGATGAGATAGAAGATACTGAAGAAGAAGATGAAGAAGAGAAAGATGAAAATGATGTTGTGCAGGAAGAAGTTGATGTCGAGGTCGATGTCGAAGAAAAGGAGGAAGAGTAGAAACGCATGGTACATTATACAGAATTAGGATTTAAAAATACCCGTGAAATGTTTAAAAAGGCGGTGGATGGCAATTATGCTATCCCCGCCTATAATTTCAACAATATGGAGCAGCTCCAGGCGATCATCACTGCATGTGTAAATACTGCCTCTCCTGTCATATTACAGATATCAAAGGGCGCAAGAAACTATGCCAATGAAACACTGCTGCGCTACATGGGACAGGGTGCGATAGAGATGATGAAGCAGATGGGCAAAGAAGTTCCTGTTGCAATGCATCTTGACCACGGTGACAGTTATGAACTCTGTGTGAGCTGTATCGAATCCGGATTTTCATCTGTCATGATAGATGGCTCATCTCTTCCTTATGAAGAGAATATTGCACTTACCAAGAAAGTAGTAGAGTACGCTCATCAGCATGATGTCTCTGTCGAAGGTGAATTAGGCGTTCTGGCAGGTATTGAGGACGATGTCTCGGCAGAAGTTTCTCACTACACAGATCCGGATGATGTAGAAGATTTCGTGAAAAGAACAGGAGTTGATTCTCTGGCTATTTCTATCGGCACTTCTCATGGCGCATATAAATTCAAGGTTGGACCCGGAGAAGAAATTCCCCCTTTACGCTTTGATATTCTGGAAGAGATCGAACACAGAATTCCCGGATTTCCAATCGTACTTCACGGCTCTTCATCTGTGATACCCAAATATATCAAGATCATAAATGAATATGGTGGCGATATGCAGGGTGCTGCAGGAGTTCCTGAAGATCAACTGAGAAAAGCAACGAAATCCGCAGTCTGTAAGATAAATATTGATTCAGATGGAAGACTCGCCATGACAGCGATCATACGTGAATTTCTTGCAAAAAATCCCTCTGTCTTTGACCCAAGAAAATACCTTGGACCCGCACGAACAGAGCTGATCGCTATGTATGAGCACAAGAATAAAAACGTGCTCGGATCAGCAGGTAAAGCATAATTTTATAAAAATCTTGATATCGAGCGTATAATTTTAGAGAAAAACTCATAGTATTTAAAATTGATATAAATAGTGTGTAGCAAAGCTTCGGCTTATAATTATGTTAACGTCTTAGGTAGGTAACAAAAAAAATAACAAATTAAAAAGGAGTACAATGAAAAAAATAATTGCTTTAATTATATTATTGTCAGTTTGTACATTTGCCTTCGCAACAGAAGGACGAATAAATGGTATGGGTGTAAACCCGATTTTCTATAATGATGACTATTTGATAAACATTTTCCCACAATATCTTACTCAATATATGAACAATGCATATATTGATGCATATTTTAATTCGTACTATGGAAATCAATACTCGGGCGGTTTGAATTTCAAACTTCTTGGCAATGACTTTGGTATCTATATCAATAAAAATTTTCCAATTCAATTTGATTACGAATATGCGAAATTAGAAAAAGCAATGAATCTCTATCTGGCAATGGGAGGGCTTGGTCTCGGCTTCGATATTGCGATGGATAATTATACAAATGATAATTATTCACCAAGCGGCTCATTGAAAGAAAACACTCTTGGCGTCGGAGGAAAGATCGGTCTTGAAGTGTCCGGTTTTGATGTAGGCGGACAGGTTCATTTTGCAACAGGAAAATCAACTGAAGAACATGTTGAAGAGGTTAAAGATAATGTATTTTTAGTTCAAGGAGCAGCTCGAATGAAGATGTTCGAAACCGATAAATCAGTGGTATATCCTGCTGTAGAACTTGATATGGTTTCAGCTAAGGCAACCTGCACCTATCTTACCAAGACTGATGACCGCGTAGAGGATACCTATAATTGTTTTAGCATTGATCCGGGTATAGGATATAACCACTGGCTTACAGAAGAAGTGCTTGTTATTGCCGCTGTAAGCTGTGGATTCCATACAGCCAAGTCAAAAGAGTCATATGTCTATTCCGATACTACAATTACTTATGATGGCAACTACACAAAGATCACTTTACCGAAATTAGAACTCGGTCTCGAAGCATATCTCGCAAAATGGCTCACTCTTCGTGCAGGTATAAATAAGGAATATTACTATTATTCATCCAAAGGTGACGAATGCTGTAAAGATGATGTGAAAGTGTCATATTATAGCTCATACTTCGATTATGCCTTTGGTGTCGGGCTTACCTTCGGAAAATGGACGATCGATTGGGAAATCTGTGATGATCTTCTGTGGAATGCGCCATATATAGTGACCGGAAATGAAAGTGATTTTGCTTGTTCGTTCACAGTCAAATATGCATTCGGCAAATAGTTAATCAGCTTATAAATAAAGGGACGATCGTTAAAGACCGTCCCTTTTTAAATTAGGATTTATGGATTAATAAGGAGGACAAACTGATGAAAAGACTTTTTACGACTTTTCTAATAGTACTCTCCATCTGTTCCATAGCGCATGCAACTCTAGGAAGGATAAAAGGACTTGGTGTAAACCAGATTTTTTATAACGACGATCAACTCACAGATATTTTCCCCCATTACCTATCGCAATATATGAACAATGCTTACATCGATGGATATTATTCCAGTTACAATGGATACCAATATTCGGGAGGTTTGAATTTCAGACTTCTTGGGAGCAATTTTGGTATATACATTAATAAGGATTTCCCCGTTCAATTTGAATATCAATATGCAAAATTGGAGAAGGCGATAAACATATATATAGCAAAGGAAGGTTTTGGGCTTGGTCTTGATATTGCGATGGATCATTATAACTCGAATTTCGAACCTCCGGGAGAGTCTTTAGTAGAAACCACATTTGGTGTAGGAGGAAAAATGGGATATGAAATGTCGGGTTTTGATGTGAGCGTTCAAATGCATTTTGCAACCGGAATATCTACACATGAAAATTTTAATGAGAAAAAAGACAACGCGCTCATTCTAAAATTAGCAGCTCGAAAAGAAATGTTAAAAACTCAAAAATATGTGCTTTATCCCGCCATTCAAATTGTTATGGAAACCCATGAAACGAGTCTTTCATACCCGACCCAACCGGTTCACAAAAATAAGATATCATCCAGCAAATTAAGTGCTTATCCGGGAATCGGTCTGAATTATCGTATTAACAATAATATTCTCGTAATTGCGGCTGCCAGTTGTGGAGTTGTTTTAACAAAAACTACACGTTCAGCAAAAGATGAAGTGAATAAAGGAACCCGGGAAGGCAATTTTACAAAATTCATTTTACCTAAGGTGGAGCTGGGACTCGAAACATATCTTACGAAGTGGTTTACTTTCCGTGCAGGCATTAAAAAAACATTTTATTACGATTCAGAGAAATATGTTTTATCAAAAGATGCAGAATCCAAGTTGTCTTATTTGGATTCTGATTTTTCTTATAGTTTTGGTATCGGTTTGCAATTCGGGAAGTATAGTATAGATTGGCAGATATACGATGATCTGCTTTGGAACGCGCCATTTATTGTCACAGGAAAAGAGAGCCGTTTTGCAAGTTCATTATCAATGAAGTTTTGTTTTAAATAAATCTATGATGGAAAAAAATAAAGTTGTGGATAAAGAAAACCACAAAAAAAACAGAAAGGAGTGCACATGAAAAAGCCCCTTATATTCCTTATAATCATTATCCTCTTCGTTCCATTAAAAAGTATTGCTCTCGACAGCTCGATCTGGTATAAATTTCCAATCCCTGAATATTCGTATTCACATGCATATTTGTCACCCGTAAGAATTTTAGACTGGCAAATACATGGTAAAGATTCTGACTTAAATGTAGGCGGCACATTAGTTTATAACTTTGTCAGTCAAAAAGAAAAGAGTACGATTGACTACTGGGGAGAGATTAATGGTCTATGGATGAAGAGGAATAGAGAAATTGATGGTAAAACGTCTACCATTGATATGAAAAGTATAAACAGTAAAAATAGATTTAGCGCAACAAGATATTTGAGTTTATTAAATGTGTGGAGTGTTTCTAGGTTGGATATAATTGCACAGAGCGAACAAGAGTGCCGAACATTTTTTATGGCAGAAGCCGGAATTGGGCTTGGTAGGATTGTTCATTGTTCTTCTGTTAATCAAGCAATACGTCTTTTGCAAGAATTAGACATTAAACTCGATGAAAATCGTATTTTAGTGATTGCCACTTTTCTTGATAAAATATCGGTATACAAAACTCAATATCGTGATACATGGGGGGAAATATTCTTTCAAAAAGTTGCAGAAATGATAGGGAAGCCAAATCAGGGGCTAAAAGTGAAGAGGATTCTTACTAGCTCTGTATATTCAGCTTACTACAGATCGCGTGGTTGGGAAGTTAAGATTGGATATATGAATGCCTTTTTTTATCTAAAGGATCAACCAAATGGGTATCTAACCTTTTCAGCTGAATATCGTATACCATGGGGACTGAACAAGCAAATTAACTTACGTACAAGATGTAACCGCAACCTCGATGACGAAAGCTATTCAATTGATGTTGATGCATATTTTTTGTTTCAGCATAGTCTTACATGGGCTTCATATATTAGTCTTTTTACTGATAAAGAATTTCATACAACATTGGAGCAAGGGAATGCATATTATGGTGTAAGAATAGGTTCCGAAAAAAACATTTTCAATAAACTTGTATCAGGTTTGAGTATGATTTTCTATAAATATCGCACTTCACCCGATCCCTGTTTTGATTTATCTATAGATTTGAAATATTATCTTTGGTAAAAGAAACTTAAAAAAAAGGACGATCATTAAAGAATCGTCCTTTTTATATTTGAATTACAATTCTAATATTACATTATCTTCTCAATAAGATCAACCACGCGATTAGAGTAACCCCATTCATTATCATACCAAGAGATTACTTTTATGAAGTTCCCACCCATTATTTTTGTAAGCGGTGCATCAAAGATGCTGGAATGAGGATTGCCGATAATATCTGTTGAGACAAGAGGTTCTTCGGAATATTCAAGTATTCCTTTAAGTTCACCCATTGCAGCGTATCTCATTACTTTGTTGATCTCTTCCTCTGTAGTATCTTTCTCCACTAAACAGAGGAAGTCAACGATCGAGCCATCCTGCACAGGCACGCGCATTGCCATACCATCGAGCTTTCCGTTCAGTTCCGGGATAACTTTTCCAGTTGCTTTTGCAGCTCCGGTTGTTGTGGGTATGATATTAGATGCAGCGGTGCGAGCTCTACGGAGATCCGAGTGTGGTGAGTCGAGTATCTTCTGATCATTTGTGTAAGCATGAACTGTGGTCATAAGCCCGTATTTAATCTTAAAATTATCATTAAGCACTTTTACCACAGGTGCAAGGCAGTTTGTTGTGCAAGATGCATTGGATACGATCTTGTCTTCGGGTTTGAGCATATAGTCATTCACGCCGAGCACAATTGTTGCATCGATCTCATCTTTTGCAGGAACGGTGAGCAGAACTTTTTTTGCACCAGCTTCGAGATGTTTGGCGATCTGTGCTCGCGTGCGGAATATACCTGTTGCCTCGACTACCACATCTACGCCAAGTTCTTTCCAGGGGAGTTCTGCGGGGTCCTTAATTGCAAAGACCCTGATCTCCTTACCATTAACGATTAGCGAACCGTCCTTTTCTTCTACAGTTCCGGGGAATTTGCCGTGGGAGGAATCGTATTTCAGAAGTTGAGCAAGAGTTTTTGCATCTGTAATATCATTTACAGCAACGACTTTAATATTTTTACGATTCATCATCACACGAAACACAAGCCGCCCTATCCTTCCAAATCCGTTAATTCCGACTCTTATCATAGATTTCTCCTTTCAGAATTACATTTAATGTATTATTTTTGCTTTTTGTTTTAAATCTTCGGGAATGACTATTTCTAATTTGTCTGCTGTTTTTTTATTTATCATAAGCGTTCCCTTTTTGGGCATTCTTACCGGAAGGTTAGAGGGAGTAGCACCGGAGAGAATTTCCTTGGCCATAAGTGCGGCTTCCTTTCCTTGTTCAAAACCCGACTGGGTCTCCCCGCAAAGCACACCGTTTTTCACGGAGAAATCTTCAAAACTGAAAGTGGGAAGTGTATTATTTTCCAATGTCCATTTCAGCACGTGCGCATCAGGGACACTTTCTTCAGAGTCCGCTTCCTCAAGAGTGAAGTACAAATAAATACCAAGCGCTTCAACTTCTGTCTGGATCTTTCTTACGTACTTTTTCCAGTCATCATAAGCGTTGGTTTTATGTACTTCATATAATTCTACAGGGAAATTTTCCTGGGTAAATCTGCCAACAGTCGCCTGGGATGTAGAGCTGTTATCAGTAATAATGGCAATTGTTTTTACGGAGGGAATAAGTTTCTTCAAAAGATCGATAGTGCCGTGAATGAGTTTGCGTTCTACAACACCAGTAATATTCTTTGCTGGCATGCCGTATACTTTCGGGTTTTCATTAATTCCCGTGAAGACAAAGGGGAGTCTCTTGTCAATAAACTGCGTTGCAACGAGCCGGCAGGCATTGTCATCGCACACGATCACAAGATCGGGTTTGAAGGAATCGATTTTCTGAAGCGCCCCATTCGTTACGTTCTTTTCCCATGTTTTATTTGTCTTTCTTTTTGTATCCATGTAAAAGGACTCAATAATGACATTCTTGTCCTTAAAGACATCATCGATGCCCGTCTTTTCCTGCTGGCACCATTCATATTCAGGATGATAGCTGTATATAACCAATAGCTTTTCAGAAGATTTGGAGCAGCTCATGATGGCAAGTAGGACTGCGAGTAAAAATATGATAATTTTTTTCATGATCTATTCACCTTGCGTGATAACTTTTTCAATTTGTTATTTTTGATTGTCAAGAGAATAGATTTTCGATCACAAAATTCAGCAGGTAGAACTACTTACAATAATAGCAGAAAGCATAATAATTACAACATTTATTTTGCATGATATATTTGACACCGATAGCAGTTTTAAAAAGATAACGGGTATGAGAAAATATATAATTGTGATTTTTATATTGTTGTCAATACCGTTTAAGATTAATGCATTTTCCCCTCCTATGTTAACAGACGTGCAAGTGAAGATGGATAAGGAATATTTAATTATATCCTATAATATTGATAACTTTCAAGATGGTGTAGATATTGGAATTAATATTTTCGAAAGATCTTCTAAAAAGCTGTTCACAATCAAAAATGATACAATGAAGGGCAGCTTTGGTATTATCTCACCTGAAGAGGATTATAAGATTTTTATCGATCTCGCATTTTTGCCAGATGATTTCAATTTAGAACAGTATGTATGCTTTCCAAAATTAACATTCGAAGGTCGGATTTATTATGAAATGTTGAAGATTCCGAAAGGGAAACACCTTGCCGTCATAGAAGATGATTTGATAGAATTTGAGCGAACCGGGGAATTTTATATTTCCAAATTTGAAGTGTCAAACGAACAGTTTGCAGCATTTATCAATGATGATGGTTATGAGATTAAAGAATATTGGCTGGTCAAAGAAGGAGTAATGGAAAATCAGGAGGTGGGTTGGAATTTTCAAGGAAGATTCAAAATGAGTGCCCCTTTCGGTTGGAACTTAGATGAAATGCATTATTGGAAATCTGCTTCATCCAATTTTATTTATGGACCTGTTACAACTCTCAGATGGTTCGAGGCAAATGCCTTTTGTAATTGGATGAGGGGAACTTTACCGGAATTATATCAAATGGAGGTTTGTTTCGCAAAAAGCTCTGTTGAAAATGACTCTCTCTGCAATCCAGTTTGCAATGAAATTTCAGATAACGGAGAATATTTAATTCATTATATTCAAAGTAATGTGGCAGAATGGCTTTTAGCTTCACCGGATTCGAGGATGTCGGTATGTGGACCGGGATGTAGAGAAATGTATTACTTAAAAAATGATAATAATAACTTCTCAGATTATCCAATAACTGGAATGTCATGCCCACTGTTCTGTAATGAGAATCTTGGATTTAGACTTGTAATTGTCCCATTAAATAATTAGATTAATTCATCAATGAGCCATAGCATTGGCATCACTAAATTTATTATTTCATCTTCATTATTTTTAATGTTGTTTGTAGCCACCAAAGTTCATGCGCATCTGCACATGTTTATAGATAATACAACAAGCTGTATATTTGACGATAATGGTTTCAAGGGATTTTGGACGGGGTGGGTATTTTATGATATGTTTAAGGCGTTTAAGCAGGACAAAATCCTTTTAAATAGCATACGGACCCGGAATCAATCTCCAACCCCAGACATATTCCAGAATTGTCCAAGCAGTTAAAAGCCCGAAATATGACCAGAACATTACTGAGTTAATTTGTTTATTTCTCCTTACTTTATAAATAGAAAGCCCTGTTAAAATTAAGAAAACTCCACACATTATGTATGTTGTGAAATGAGTTCGGGAAAGCACTTCATATTGGAAGATCATTATATAATGCATAGACCAGATGAACAGGAAACTGGAAAGAGAGAATTGAACAGAAATCTGTAAATGCTTTCTCAAATTCAGGAATAGAAAAATCATTAATCCGAGTACAGCTAGGAAATTCCAATGAGCGATTTCAACAGTTGCATCTCTGATGAATAAATCAGCATTTTCAAGAAATTCACCGAAAAATCTCCAGAGAAAAATTCCGCTGATGATTGCTCCAAAAATTATTTGTTTTCATTTTTTGGGAAATGATAAAGAGATAGATTCCCAACCCAAGCAAAAACAGGCCTGCAAGTAGATAAGGGATCTTACCTGTCCGGCAGGTGATAACCAAAAGCATATAAGTAATACCCGAAGAAAAAGATTGAGAGTAGGACTGCATTAAGTGCGATCTTTTTTGGATTATTCATTTTTCACCTCCCTTCTTTTTATTTTTTAATCCGATATTAGCCAACATAAATTATAAATTTTGATCTAATAAAATTAAGACTCAATCTCAATTAAAAGAGAAAAAAATATCTTTTTTATCTACAAAACCAGATTGAGAATTCCGCCAACAATAACAGTGGAAAGGATCATTATGCCTGCGGATTTCAGCATATCTTTGATGCCGAGTTCCTTAAGCAATATTGCAAAAGTGGCAATGCAGGGAAAGTACATGGTGAGCACGACAGAAGAAACGATCATCTGCGATTTTGAAAGCCCAAGCGGAATGAGCATTCCCACCGCGACATCCTTTCGCAAAAATCCGATAATAAGTGCTCCAACCGCCCCTTTTGGCAAGCCAAATATTCCTTTGACCACAGGCGCTGCAAGATTGCCGATGAATTTAATGACGCCCGAAAAATAAAGAATATTAACGACGAGAACACCAACAATAACAAAGGGAACAGCTTCTTTTATGAACCAAAGGACTCGCATCCAAACTTTCTTCAATAAGCCGGGAATATAGGGGAATCTGTAAGGAGGTATCTCCACGAAGATCTCAGGGCTCTCTCCTTTCATAAATGTATTGAGAATAAGCCCAAGTACGATCCAGACAATAAAGAGAGTTCCAAACACGATAAATATCGCTCCGACTCCATAAGAGCCGACAAGCCCGAATATCATCGCTATCTGTGCCATACAGGGAATAGCGATTGCCATAAGGGTCGCTGCAATAAATCTCTCACGCCTTGTTTCTAGGACTCTTGTTGCCAGAGCCCCGGGAACATTACACCCAATTCCAAGCAACATCGGAATGATCGCAAGCCCATGAATACCGAGTTTGTGCATGAACTTATCAATAAGTATTCCCAATCGCGGCAAATAACCGGAATCCTCAACAAAACTTAACACAAAATAGAATGAGATTATGTATGGAAGCACCATTCCGAGCGGTACGAACAAGCCAGTCGAGAGCAGTCCAAGAGATTCAACATACGCAATAGAGCCGTTCACAAGTTTACCAAGTAAAATATCATGAAAGAATCCCGAGCCACCAAGAAGTGCTGAGAGTTTCATGAGTACCGGAGTCCATAATTTATCAAAGAGCGGTTCCATAATATAGCCGATTATAGATTCTCCGATAAAACGAATAATGGCAAATGATATTGTGAGTATAATAATTGCAATCGGAATTCCTGCAATAGGATTTATGGAGGCATCACCAATACGCTCCCACAAAGTATGATGCCGATGTGTGAGCTGCTGTGTTTTCTCAATAATATGCCCGATTTCATTCCAGATATTTTCTTCTTTAAATTGCAGGGTGCTGACTTTTGCCTGCTCCATAGAATCCACAAGATGCTTAATACCTTCACCTGTGATTCCGCATGTAGTAAAGATCGGAACATCCAGTTCCTGTTTGAGCTTTTCTACATTTATAGAAACGCCGGTGTGCTTGCATTCATCCCAGAAATTCAGAACTACGATCATCGGTATCTTTTTTTGTATCATTTGAAGGGTGAGGTGGAGATTTCGTTCTAAATTTGTCGCATCGATAATATTAAGAACAATTGCCTGCTCGTTATCTTTGATGTCATCGAGCATCTGTACTGCGACTTCTTCCGCTCGAGTGGTGGGATCTAAAGTATATATGCCGGGCACATCGATGATCTCGAAGCGCTTTCCCTCGTGTCTAAGATATCCTTTTGTAAATCCAACAGTTGTTCCTGGATAATTAGATGCAATGACATTCACGCCGGTGAGACGTGAAAATATAACACTTTTCCCTACGTTAGGATTTCCTATCAGGAGGATTTTATTCACCAGAAATCCTCTCAACCATAATTCTTCGAGCCATACCATGCCCGAGTGCGATTTGTGAGTTTCCTACTTGAATGGTAACCGGACCATGAAAGAGCTGTGAAGAAATTTTTTTTATAACGGCATTGGTTCGCAAACCAAGAGAACTCATCCTGTTACTGAAAACTCTTCCGCCATAGTGAGAAACAATAATTGCCTTTTCGCCTTTTTTCAATTCTATAAGTGGAATTCTATTCATCAATAACCTCTAATTTTTTTCTTCCCGGCACTCTCTGCAAATGCCGTATATTCTGAGACTGTGACCTGTCATGTGAAATTTATTCTCTTTTGCTATCTGTTCTTGAAGCGATTCGATACCATCTGAGTGAAATTCTATGATCTTTCCGCATTTATTACATATCAAGTGATCGTGATGTGCCAAGTCTTTCACATGTTCATAGAGATAAGCACCGCTTTCCAGTTGAGTTTTGACCACAAGTCCGCTTTTCACAAGGAGATCGAGTGTGCGGTAGACGGTAGCCCTGGAGACGGTATATTCTTTTTGTTTGAGCTGCAGGTAGAGATCATCTGCACTAAAGTGGTCAGGGTTAGAGAGCACAAAACGAGTGATCTGTTCTCGCTCCGATGACCAGAGTGAATTGTTGTTCTTTAAAAAGCTTTTGAACTGATCTATTTTTTTATTCATTTATTACACTCTTTAAGATTGAGACACAGTCTCAATTAGAATATATAAATGTCAATGAAAATGTTTTTGGAAACAATTATTTTTTGAATGTGATAAAGAAAAGGAGCAGATGAAAAGTATCTACTCCTTTGATTTGTAACTTTTTTTTAGATTATCGCATCAGAATCATCTTTTTAATAGTCTCTTTTTGATTTACAGTGAGTTTGTAGAAGTATATGCCAGAACCCAATCTTTTCCCATTGCTATCATTACCATCCCATGCAATACTTCCTATGCCTGATTTCGTATCAAGTGAAAATTCCCTTACGAGTTGTCCTCTTACATTGTATATTTTAAGGTATGCGTTTTGTGTGGAAATAGGAAGTGAGAAAGAAATAGTAGTTGAGTTATTGAAGGGATTTGGGAAGTTATAATTAAGTTCAAATGCATTTCCAACATTTGGTTCTCCTTGATCGATTTCTTTAATATCAAACAACTCGGATAATAACTTATCTCTCATTGTTCGAAATTCCTTTTCTGATTTCGGTTTTAATTCTGCCATTTTTCCTATGTAACCGGACTTACCCTCGTTTTCCATCAGCAAATAAGTATAACCCGCATCAATAACTGCATAAACCGAGTCTAATTCAGTATCCGGATCAGAAATAATATTTTCAAAAAAGCTGATCGCTTCAGGATATTGCTCCATTTTTATCTTACAGTAGTTAGCAAGATATTGACTTAATTTTGTTCTCTCATCATTGATATTGCAGTTTGGTTCTGTGAGATAATATTCCATGAGTGTGGAAAAGTCCCGTCCAGAAACGGTTTCCATGGGTAATAGATTCCTCATACTGAATATTGAATATTTGCTTTCTGGATATAGTTCTATTATATCTCTATAAACCTGTTTAGCAGTTTCATATTCTTCTATTTGAATTAAGGAATCTGCCGCAGCATATAATTCCTCCAGTCCTGTTAGAGTTCTAGGATCAACAGGTGGTCCTGGAATCCATATAGGTAAATACTCATACCATGCCTCAGGATGAAAACGACTGTCACCATCTCCTTCATTCCAATTCTCACACACAGTCCCCCAATAGTTATCCTTTATGTCAAATGTTACATGGAAAAGGAATTCAATAGTTCTGATTAAATACTGATCATGACTACCAGTAGTATATGCATCATCAATAACTTTATTATAACTAATTTTTGTTGGAAAACTTGAGGTATCAAATATTAGCTCCTGATGCATATTGTCTTTGATAGTAGAATGAGGATAGTCTGGATTTCCTATCATCGTAATTGAGCTGTTATCAAGAGCAACTATACCAACATAATTATTTTCTATTTTATTGCGCTCGCAAATATCAGCGAACGAATTATGAAGCCAGATCCCTACCCATGAATTATTATGTATATTATTATCAGAAATAATACATTTTATAGGATTACCGCTGTTTGATATATCAAAACCACCACCACAGTTTGTAATAACATTATTCTGAAACTCATATAATGGATAATTGTTTATTGTAACTGCATAATCACTGCAACTTTCAAAATAACAATTATTAACATCAACTTCAATATGTGCTGGCATCACATGCGGGGGCAGCCCTTTCCTGCCGCCTCTAAAAGCATAGATATTGCTATTATCAAAATTAGTATAGTCTACTTCTAAGACTAAACCCTTTTGTTCAATACCGGAATTGTTAAATTCTGAATTGCTTATCATTAAGGAACGGGAATCATTATGAATTTCACCTCTCTCAAAGGTTACATTGTTCATAACAATCTCAGCGGCGGTATTAAATAAATACAGCCCATCCCATCGGACAGAATCCGGCGAGGTAAAGGTGACGTTATTACCGATCTCGATATCGCCATACACTTCAAAAGAGCTGTTTTCATCGAGATGCAGTGTTACGCCGTCGTTGAGGACGAGTGTTCCGCTTTCTGTAACAGTGATAGTATAATCAATAAGACAGTGTTTGTTATTCGGAACAGTAAATTGAGTATCTATAGTATCTGGTATCGACTTATGAATGCTCATCCTGATAAGCCGTCCATCACCCGGTTCTATTGGCAAGCTCGTTTCCAACTCACCAGTTTCAGATACCTGAGCAATGATTGTGTGATCTTGATAGAGTGTGTCATCTTCATACATATCAGTAAAAGAATATTCTCGCCAAGGTTCAAGATCACTAAAATAAAACGTTACTTCTTGAGGATCAGCATTTCCAAAAGCTACATTAGTATTATCAGGTATGATCTCAGGTATTAAATTACCATCCTCATCTACAAAATCATGATATGGGAAGTTACCTCTTCTATTGACAAGCATGAAGTAGGGAATATCATTCTCAATATAAACAGAACATTCAACATATCCTTCATATTCTTCCGAGTATTCATCATGGTTATTCAAACCAGTTGGATCATATGCACATATTTCAACATTATTTAATATACCCAAATCCAAATTAATAGTGGTAAAATCAGGCATCAATGTTGAGGTTCTTTCTTCACTCCAATTAAGATGTTTGATAAAATCTTCTCCTAATTTCAAAATCTCTGCATTAGATTCTTGGACTGAATAATACTGGTCGGTAATCCACCAACCGGCACCGTCTTCATAGTTATTAACAAGTCCTACCTGATATCGAAGAATATCATCTTTCGGTTCATCAATATCTGGATGGATCGGATCTCCATTTATTTCATCCTCATAGGGATCATTAGGGGAGCCCATATTTTCAAAAACATAATAAAATACACCATCTGAACCATAACACAAAGGTAGATAGCATAACGCTTTCTGAGATTCATCAGGTGGGAGTAAGTATCCTTCCCATATAAATTCTCCATTAATTTGTCCTTTTCTACCAAAAGATTGAGCGATAGGATAAAATTTGCTTTCTTTATACAAACACTCATTTTTAGTGCTCACATAAACTTCGTTCATTTTGTCTATCCGACCTTGAAAGCATGACCATTTATTTGTTGTAATTGTATTCCACTTGATGGATACCAGGGATGGATACCTATCCGGCATTAATTGTGAAGGATCAACAATATAGCTATATGCTCGATTTATGTTATGATGAGGATATCCATAATAATCTGCACGATACCCTCCTCTCAAGGAAACACAACACATTAGTTTTGATCCTTCTCCTTCAATTAGATTTTTGACTCTCATGTTTGCCAAGAATTGTGGTATAGATGGTTCATCCGTTCCGGCAAATCCGCATACATTTTGGTAACCGATATATTCATTTACTCGATTTTTAACTCTCATTGATACTGTACTATAGGGATCATCAAGAGCTTCAAAAACTGTATCGGTTATCAAGACATTATCAATTTCGAGTGTTCCATTATCACTATACCAGACTACGGGACATAAATTTAATCTACTCCACTTCGGATCAAAGTTGTTGTAACCATGCATAGTATATTTTGGTATGCTATATTCAAAAGTACCAAAATCATCTCCAATAGCACTTGCATCATCAAAGTCTTGTTTTGTAAGAGTAATTAATTCTGCAACACTTCCAGATAATGGTATTAATTCGTGAACAATTTTTCCATTATCATCCTCTCTTAACATTTTCAGACCTATCTTACATACTTCTGTTTCTGGTGTAGGATATTCACCCTCTGGTATTTTCATTGTATATTTTATCTTGTATGTGTAATTAGATCCATAGAAATAATCACCTATTTGAGGATAAATATTCTGCTCTTTTGAATGATATAGCAAAGTATCAACAACGAACCCTTCGCCTAATCCCTCTTCACAACGAATAAAGTATTTAGAATTGATTGAATTATTAAAATTTTCAGGATCAAAGATATCTTCTTCCTCGAAATCTCGCTGTACAGCATAATACCACATTTCCTCTGGCCATGCATCCTCTCCTTTAAACCTGAGAGGAAAAACCGATTTTGGATCATACGAGGGTACTTCGTTATTGTTGTAATCACTATAGTATTCAGCTTCATATTCCCAGTAATTTGATTTTGTTGCTCTTCGTAATTTGCTTTCATAACTTCGATCTCCCAAAATCACATCGATATGATGATCATCAAAGATCAATAATTCATCATCAGCGACATAACCATCTGTAACTACATTGTAATGCGCATCTTGAAGATATGTTGCAATAGGAATAATGCTGTTTTCAATATTATAGTAATGTGTATAGGTTCCGATAGGATATTCATCGGAATAGTAAGAAAACAACGTGCTTGTTATTAATAAAACAAGGACGATTATGATTATTTTACGTGACATAAAAAAATTCCTTTTTTTATGTTCACCCTGTCAACGCAGGGTAAAGTCCGGCTATGCCGGACGGGTTGACACACAAGTACACCATTGGTGTTTTAATTTCGATATTTACATTCATAGTATGAAGATGATTGATAAATACTGATTGTATTAAGTTAACCATAATCATATTTGAACATGTTCTCAAGGGGTGCCTACTTTACCAAAGTTACTTTTTTTATACTCAATATCTTCTTATTACTGAATAACTTACAAAAATACACACCTGGCGGTTGTTTTTCTGTGTTCCATGTGATCGAGACTTGGTGACTTGGAGATGGGGAGACGATGGGAATCTCCTTCATTTTTTTGCCTTTTATATTGAATATCTCAATTTGTATTTGTTCGTATTGTTGGTTTTGTTCGTTGCTAAATTTTACTGTGAAAGTAATAGTTGAATTAAATGGGTTAGGATAAGCATTAAATTCCACAGCCGGATTTGGTACTATCTCCTTTTCTGCAGCAATATTCGGGTCAGCTTCAACCAAATCGGGATTCCCGGCATAAACATAAACTTTACCGCACCAGCAGTCGTTCATACCGGATGCATAATGTCCTGTTCCTCCAGTGGCAATATCATCATAACCATCATTATTAAAATCTCCTATAGCTACTGACCATCCTAAACCAACGCCATATTCGCCTTCAATATGATAATCAATCGTACCATTCTGACAACCAAGATAAATATAGGCATCTCCATCAACATACATACTTGGTAACCCGGCTGCAAAATCGTCTTTCCCATCTCCATTCAGATCACCAAAATCATTATTTCTGTTGACCAACCAGTCGTAAAACTCCAGGTGCATTTTTTGTTGCAGTGTTGTTTCAGATCCAAACCAGATATCAGGCCCATTACAATCTATGCCAGAATTAAAATCATCAATTCCATCTCCATTCCAGTCTCCAATTGCTATTCCTCCTGTTGTGTTATAATAAGGATTTGGAATTATATCTGTTAAAATTATATCAGGAATGGAATCATTTTCAGCTCCACCGAAAAACAACAGCTTTCTTACTGTTCCGTCAATATAATGTCCAATAATAAAATCACTGAAGCTGTCATTATTAACATCCCCAATTCCATTAATTATAGTATTTTCTCTTCCAATCTGTGCGAAATA
>JAVCDK010000077.1 GCA_030765865.1 Candidatus Celaenobacter antarcticus
CACAGGCAGATATCATAATCAGACCTTCTACAAAGCATATAAAGAATACAGAGTTCTCACGATTTAAAGAATTGCTGACTCTTGGATACTATGAAACATATTCTCACATAGACTCCATTCTGAGCATCGTAAAACCGGATACGGGATATTGTGATGATGAAAAATCGCTAATTCCGATAGAGGGCAAGAAGATAATAATACAGGGCAACTCCCTTTTTTCAGATGAAGATCTATTGGGTGCCAGTGTTCTTGATTCTCTGAATTTTCTTCATGAGCTTGAAGAGCATATAGAAGATCATTACATAAAGAAAGGTTACTTGCTCGTAGAAATAGTCAAAACCTCGGTTTTCTCTGGCGAGATCGAGATAGAATTAACCGAGGGAGTTATAGATGATGTGAAGATCAGGGGTAATGCTGTGACTAATGATAATGTAATTTTACGTGAAGTTCACACCTATCCCGGCGATATGTTTAATATTTTCGATATTGAAAAAGATATTCAGCGAATCTACGGCACAAATTATTTTAATCTCGTCGATTTCACCGTGGAGCCACTCAGCAATGGCGCAGTGAATATTGTATTCTGCGTATCCGAAAAGCCCTTTGGGATTATAGAGGCAGGCGCTCAGTATTTATCCCAACAGGGAGCTTCGGCTTTTGTTTCTATGGGACATGATAATTTATTTGGTAAAGGACATCTAATCCAATGGTATCTTCGATTTGGTGTTAAGCGAAAGTATGGTGTACGCTTCAGCACAGATAGAATTTTTAAATCCAACTGGAACAATCTTCTCCATTTCTATCTCTACGATGATACTAAAAACGAGGAAAATAGGTACTGGAATTTTCGGTTGGAAAGCGGTTTCTTTGATGATACAAAACTGGGAATGCTCTCACTGATATTTGATTATCGAACCGCAAACTTGGAGTTTGATAAAAGGAGTTCCGGGATCGGCTTGCAGCTTCTCTTTGATAATTTCGATAACACACTGTATCCTACGAAAGGTCTTTATCGCAAAGCATCGTATGTTCGCTATGATAAAGCACTTGGGTCGCTTGACAATTTCAGCGAAATTCAATTTGAAAATGGTTTCAGTTTTTCTTTTCTCAAGAAATGGACCCTCGAGAATTGGTCTCGATTGTACCTTCATTACAGCGAAGGTGGGAATATACCGGAAAACAGACTCTTTTTCCATAAACCGGAGGATACATTCTACGGATTCAATTATGATGAAGTAAAGGGAGAAGATATTGTCTATGCTTCTCTAAAATTGCGATATCTTTTTCGAGATTTTGCACTCAGCGATCCGAGAAACCAGCTTTTTGGTGTTGCCAAAATTGGGATCGGTGATTTCGGGAACATCGGTTCCATGGAAGATTTTTGGAATATATTTGATAAGGGAGAGAAAATAGGATATTCGATCGGTGTGGAAATGACCACGATATTTGGTCCGGTTAAGTTTGCCTATGAGCAAAGCAAGCAGCACAGCTTCTGGAAATTTTCTATAGGATATTCTTTCTAGTCCCGATCCACACCCTCTAAATCTTCATTTTTTTTATTCTTCTGACGAGAACTGTACACGATTATCTCTCCGAGCAAACCAAGTGAAATAAGTTGTACGCCAACAACGATCAGGAGGATGCCGAGAAAGAGTAGTGGTCTGTTGCTCAAGCTCATACCCAAAAATATTTTTTGTACTGCCAGCCACACACTGATTATAAATCCGATAAGCGAAATGATCAAACCGCTAGCCCCGAAAAGGTAGAGTGGGCTTCTCCGATATTTTGTGATCATAGTCACAGTAAGCAGGTCAAGAAAACCGCGTATAAATCTGCTGGTTCCATACTTTGATCTTCCGAACTTTCTTTTGTGATGAGTGACAACTATTTCAGTTACGGAAAATCCTTTTGACCATACTATCGCAGGAATATAACGGTAAAGCTCACCATAAACATTGAGGGATTTTGCTGCTTCTTTGCGGTATGCTTTGTAGCCGCAGTTGTAATCGTGCAGACGCAGATGGAAAACCATCGATGTTATCAGATTAAAAATTTTTGAGGGCCAGCGCTTCGTAATCGGATCTTTTCTCTTTTTTTTCCATCCGGAAACAAGGTCATTTCCCTCTTCCATCTTTTCTATAAAGCGTGGGATTTCCTGCGGATCATCCTGTAGATCAGCATCCATTGTGAATATGATATCACCTTGAGCTTTGTCGAAACCTGCTTGCAGCGCTGATGCTTTACCGAAGTTAGTTCGGAATCTGATTGGTTTAATATGGGTATCTTGCTGAGCTATCTCTTCGATAACAGCATATGAATTATCAGTGCTGCCATCATCAATAAAGATGATCTCATACGAGATGTCCGGAATATTTTCTATGATCTTTTTATGTAACTCTTTGAGACTTTTTTCTTCATTAAAGACCGGGATCACAAAGGAAAGTTTCATGTCGTCTCCTTATATAAACATATATATGACTGTCATTGCCAGAGCGGAAAGTATCGGAATGCTAATGTTATCATTGATGTGAAGATCTACAGATTCGACAACCGATGCGACAAGCGCTCCAAGGATTATCAGTATTACTGCCAGCTCGGGATGTGCACAATCATAAGAGAATACGCGCTTAAGAAATAAAAAGTAACTTAGAAGCCCCCACACAGAGCAGCTAACAAAGGCACCGATGAATCCTTCAAGCGATTTTTTTGAGCGTACAAATTTTCTTCTACCCATTGAAAGTCCCACGAAAGCAGCAAAGGTGTCACCTACAACAAGATAAGATATTGCAAGATAAGCAATTTCCTTAGAAAAAACTGCGATTACAACAACGGATGATGTGAGTAGATAAGTTCCACCGGTGTGCCTGCTCACTTCAGAATCTCTGAGGTGTGAACCGAAAAGCTTAAGAAAATGGTGTCGATATTTCGGACTCTCAATCCGGGCAGAATCCCATACCACGGATCCGATCGCAAAAGGAAGGAGTATGGCTATTGCAAGAAGCTGGTTTTTTACTACAAGGTAATAGAGCACAGGAATAATGATCGCAAAGAGGTGCGTGAGCTTCCTGTAAATTTCATTATGACTAATCGGTCTAATTTCTGTTACCATCGTGTTTATCTCCGAGAGGGAGAATTATTTGTCAAATATTTGAAGATAATGAAGGGATATAATAATTGTGTTTGATTACTAATACCGTAGTAATTTTTTTATGGAAGGATTGAATAAAAATATTCCTTCGCTTTGATAATTGCTATGTTAATATCATAATTCCGTGCAAGAAACGCAGTGATAGCAGAGGAGATCAGGCAGCCGGTGCCGTGTACATCGGATAAGTCTCTATTTGGAGTAGAAAAAACTTCTATGCTGTTTCCATTGACTATATAATCTTTTATGTCATCCTGATTTTGGAGATGTCCCCCTTTTGCGAAAATATAGGAATCATATCTTTGAGAGAGTTTTTTTGCTGCAAATATGAGTTCGTCATTATTTGAAATCGAAAGGCCGCTTAATTTTTCCAATTCCGGCACATTTGGCGTAATGATATTTGCGATTTTTAGGAATTCATTATTGATATAAGAATAACTCGCTTTATCAAGAAAGGAGTATGCATCACTTGCTTTCAGAATGGGATCTATTACAATATTTTTTTGTTTGTTCTTTTTCAATAATTGTGAAATACATTTCATAATTTCTATCTTGAACACAACTCCGATTTTAATTGCGGAGATAGAATAATTTCCAAAAACAATCTTCAATTGGACTTCTATTTGCTCGACAGGTAATGCTTGCGAATAATATACTTTTTTGTCAGTTTGAGCAGTGATACCGGTTACCACCGAAAGTCCATTCACGCCAAGATCATGAAATGTTTTTAGGTCTCTTTGAATACCGGCGCCACCGGAAGTATCGCTTGCTGCGATTGTTAAACAAACAGGTTTGAAGGTTTGAAGGTTTGAAGGTTTTAAAGTTGGAAAGTTGGGAGTTTCGGAATCTTTTTTCATTTTAAGGATTTAAGATAATTAATGAGAGATTGAATTTTGCTTGAGAGCGTCTTGCAAATGGTATTAAATGAATCATAATCTTCTTTGGAGATATAGCCAATTCTTTGAGAGATATACAGCTGAGATCTTAGCTCACCGCAAGATCCTTTTGCAAAAAATAAAAATCTGATAAACTCTTTTTGTGTCTCTCTCTCAAAACCTTCAGCAATGTTTGAAGATATTGAAAGTGAACTCCTTCTCATTTGATCTTTCAAAGTAAAATCATACTTAAATTTATCAGAGTTTGTGATTTGATACATTTCAATTGCCAGTTCAACAGCCTCTTTCCATGTATCAATTTCCTCGATACACTTAAAAGTGCTCATATTTTATTGCCTTCCATATATTTGATTTTTCTAACTTTTAAACTTTTGAACTTTCAAACTTTCTAACTCTTAAACGTTTTTATCGCACATAATTTACCGCACATTGTGCACACATCTTCGGAGAAATCTTCACTAGCTTTGCGCCTTTGCTTGGCGAGGAGCGGATTGATTGAAATCTCGTACTGTCCCTCCCAATTAAATTCAGAACGGTATTTAGAAATCTTGTTATCTCTATCCATGCTGTTGGGTATACCGCAAGCAATATCAGCAGAATGAGCAGCAATTTTCGCAGCTATCACACCTTCGCGCACATCGTCCTTTGTAGGTAAGCATAGATGCTCTGAAGGGGTAACATAGCAGAGAAAATCCGCACCGTAATATGCTGCAAGGGTCCCGCCGATAGCACTTGTTATATGATCATAACCAGGTGCAATATCTGTTGTGATCGGACCGAGCACATAGAAAGGAGCGCCATGACAGAGGGATTTCTGCAAGCGCACATTTGCTTCGATCTGATGAAGAGGTACATGCCCGGGACCTTCGATCATCGATTGCACATCAGCTTTCAGGGCTCGCTGCTGCAATTCACCGAGAGTAATAAGTTCATGAAACTGACCTGCATCACTGGCATCGGCAAGGCATCCCGGTCTCAATCCGTCGCCCAAACTGAGAGTCACATCATATTTGCAGGCAATATCCAGCAATCTGTCATAATATTCATAAAGGGGATTTTCCTTTTTGTGAATTTTCATCCATTTAATGAGAAGCGATCCGCCTCTACTTACCACGCCGAGCAAGCGGGGCTGTTTTCTCATAGCTTCGACTGCCTTTTCTGTAATTCCGCAATGAACAGTGATATAATCCACTCCTTCATCACACTGCTTTTCAATTGAATCAAAAAGCTGGTTAACAGTCATGTCTGTGATATCATGATCTTTTTCAAGAAGTTCTGCTGCAACTTGATAGATCGGTACTGTGCCGACCATAATCGGCGACTGACCCAGGATTGCTTTGCGAATTGTTGAAAGGTCTCCCCCTGTAGAGAGATCCATCACACTGTCGGATCCGTATGCGACTGATACTTTGAGCTTTTCCAGCTCCTCCGCCACATCAAAATGATCAGGAGAGGTCCCAATATTCGCATTTATTTTTGTGCGGAGCTTATTCCCGATTCCTACCGGTTCGAATTTTCTTCTTATATTTTTAGGAATAACAATATGACCCACAGCAATTTCATCTCTAAGCCATTTTACTGCACGGTGTTCATCTTTAGCGACAAGTCGCATATCCTCAGTTATCTCTCCCTTTTTTGCATGTTCAAGTAATGTCATAGTACCTTCTTAAATGATTTTCAAAAAAAATAAATATTTATAGAGCAGAAATCTTCTGCATCCAATCACACACCTCATCCATTTTATAGAGTTCATCAAAAAATTTCTGTTTGAATGCGAACGGAGTAAAGGTTTCACGTGCTGCTTTCTCTGCCGCTATTTCGTACACAGCTAAACCTGAAGCACAGGCTTTTCCGTAATCCTTCTCAATCGCACAGAAACAGCCGAGAACTGATGCAGCCATGCATCCGGTTCCAACTATCTGCCCCATCAAAGGATGTCCGTTCTTCACAACATATACATCATTTTCATACACAACAATATCTTCTGGAGCAGTGATAACGACCGCTGCCTGCCTGTCTTTTGCCAGATTCTTTGCAACCTTCACAAGATCGAGTTGAACATCAACTGCCTCGACTCCCCTTGTAATAACGTCCTCGCCGGCAAGTTTTCCGATCTCAGAAGCATTTCCCTTGATGATATCAATGTGGCATTCGTCAAGTAGCTCAAAAGCTTTTTTATCACGAAAAGGAGTGGCGCCAACACCAACAGCATCGAGCACAACAGGAATTCCCTTTTCATTCGCAGCTTTTGCAGCGATCTTCATCGATTCGACCAATTCTGTGGTTAGTGTTCCGATATTCAAAACCAGCGCATTCGATAATTTTACCATATCGGCAACTTCTTCGGGAGCATGTGCCATGATTGGTAAACCGCCTGTGAGCCGAACAATGTTTGCACAATCTGCAATAGTTACCCAATTTGTGATATGATGGACAAGGGGATTCGTATTTCTTATTTTCTGCAAATATTTAAAAAGTGGTAAATGGAGTTCTTGCATGTTTGCCTCATTTCGCATTGTATTCTTTGATAATATTCTGAATTTTATGGATTTCTTTCTCCGGGTTAGGAGCAGTTAGGATCGCTGAAATAATTGCAACACCATGTACGCCCGTTTCCAGAATGCTTTCTAAATTATTCGCGCTTATGCCCCCAATGGCGACAATCGGAATTGTTGTGTTGTTCACAATTTTTTTAAGGTTTGTCAGTCCAATTGGTGGTGGAGTATCCGGTTTTGTCTGAGTGACAAATATTGGACCTACACCGAGGTAATCTGCTCCCAACTTTTCAGCTTCAATGGATTCTTCAATTGTCATTGTGCTAACACCAATGATTTTATGGGGTATTCGTTTTCTGATTTCGAGATAGTTTTCATCACTTTGACCAACATGGATGCCGCCTGCATCAGAGAAAAGAGCGACTTGAGGGATATCATTAACGATAAAGCAGGTGGAGCTTTTTGCTGTCAGTCTTTGCATTTTCCGGGCGTTATCTTTCATGCTTTGTAGAGAAGCATTTTTATCCCGGTATTGAATGATCGATACATCGTTCCGAATAGCCATTTGGGTATATTTTTCAAACTCTCTTGTGTACATTCCATCTATAATGAAATAAAGCCCCATCTTTTTTGGTAACGTTTTCATAAAGTCCTTTCAAATAAAAAAACTGGTTCATCAACGATGCCCGGTGAACTTATTCCTACGCCAGCATTACCTGGATCAGGTTCGAGGGGTATGTTCTCAGCTCACAAGAGCACCCCTGATGAAAGGATAGTATTTTGCTATCCGATTATTGTGTCAAATTTATGTTTAGAGATAGATCTTGATAAGTTCTTTAATGAGAGAAGGTTTATTTCTAACTGCAGTCTTAAAAAGCTTAAAGAGAGTGAGTTTTTCTTGTGGGATATCATGAAGAAGCCCTACAATCTTGTTTAATTCATCATCGGTAAAGTCGAAGAAAACTTCTTTTAATTTGTAATGTACTTTTTGATGATTTCCTTTTTCTTTCATCCATTGCTTATGATATTTTTTCAGAAATTTATTTGAAAAATCTTCTTTTTTTATTGCCTCTGCCGCGACAGTTCCCGCGATGCTTCCAGCGACAAGAATGTTACTCAATCCGCCACCTGTAACGGGATTCACTTGCCGTGCAGCATCTCCTACCAGCATCAAATTATCACGTGTGATTTCAGGAAGAGTTTTTGCAGTTGGAACTGCTCCCGCAATAAAGGAGAGAGAGCTGCTTTCCGGAAAATTTGTCTCAATAAAGTCATCAAGGTAATGCTGTGCATTTTTACCATTGCTTTTATCTGCTCTTAAGCCGATACCGACGTTTGCAATGTTTCTCCCCTTTGGAAATACCCACACATAACCGCCTGGCGCGATTTCATTCCCGAAATAAAAATGAGTAAGCTTATCATTTAAATTAATATCAGTAAGCAGGTATTGAACACTCGGTTCTATGTCTTTAAGTGTAAGTGTTGTATCAATTCCAGCTAACTTACCGATCCGTGATTCCGTACCGTCTGCACCAACAATAATATGGGCTTTTACCTGTTTTTCTTCTCCATGATGAGTAAATGTAACACCTGAAAGTTTATCATTATCGTATAGCAGGCCATGGGCATCTGCTTTAGTAAGAATATCTGCTCCGTTTTTCGTAGCTTGTTCACAAATGAATGCATCAAACAGGCGGCGTTCAAGCACATATCCATCGCCAACAGCCCCTGCGGTCATAATGCAGAACTGTCCATTTGGAGCATATAGTTTTGCCCCATTGATCTTTTGAGCTATCCAGCGTTCATCCGGCTGGAAGAATTTCTCAAGCCCTCTACCGGAGATGCCTTCAGCGCAGCGAACTGGAATACCGACTTCCCGGTCTCGCTCAAGAATGAGTACGGAAGCTCCATTCTTTGCAGCAAAGAGAGCGGTCATGCTGCCTGCAGGTCCACTGCCAACTACTACAATATCATAAAATGGTCTAATCTTCATCAGAAACCTCTTCGATAGCAGAGATGGGGCACACAATATAACAGTTGGCACACCCGATGCATTTTTCGGAAAGGATCGTCGCCTTCTGCTCGCTCATGATTATCGCATCCTGAGGACAAACTGAAGCACAGCAGGCGCATACATCACATAGAGATTCGATCACTTTATATTTCATAATTTAAGCTTCAAAATTATATTTAATATTAAGATTTCTAATTGCGTTTGTTTCGTCAAGTCTTGTGACTGGAGTATTCTGCGGAGCTTCCTTGAGAAGCTCAGGATTTTCCTTTGCTTCCTGGGCTATTTTCAGCATTACTTCAGCAAAAGTATCCAGCGTTTCCTTGCTTTCTGTCTCGGTTGGCTCAATCATCAGCGCTTCATGGACAATGAGAGGGAAATAAATTGTGGGTGCATGGAAACCATAATCAAGAAGTCGTTTGGCAATATCGAGTGTTCTAACATCATACTCTTTAAATTTTTCTCCACAGGCAACAAATTCATGCATGATATTTTTCTGGTAGGGGACAGGATATTCGGAGAGCAATTTTGCCATCAGGTAATTGGAATTAATCACAGCATTTTCTGCAACGCGCTTCAAGCCCTTATCTCCCAGCATTTTTAGATAAATGTATGCACGAAGCATAACGAGAAAATTTCCAAAGTAGGAATGCACTTTTCCGATTGTATGCTTGGCATCGTAATCAAGATAATACACATCATCTTTTTTCTTCACAATTGGAACTGGCAAATATTCCACTAATTTTTCACTCACACCGATACCACCTCCTCCTGGACCACCCCCGCCATGTGGAGTTGAAAAGGTTTTATGCAGGTTGAAGTGCACAATATCAAAGCCCATATCTCCGGGTCTGATGTAACCCAGCATTGCATTGAGATTTGCACCGTCCATATACATAAGACCGCCAACCGAATGAACTAGTTTTGCTATTTCTTGTATGTTGGTTTCGAATACTCCAAGAGTATTTGGGTTTGTAAGCATGAAACCTGCAACATCATCACTCAGTACATCTTTTAATACTTCAGTATCAACCTTGCCGTCTTCATTAGATTTTATCTCTATTACTTCCATGCCATGTAATGCGGACGTAGCTGGATTAGTGCCATGTGAGGAATCGGGCATGATGATCTTGGTGCGATGCTGTCCTTTGTTCTTATGATAATTATAAATGATATTTACGCCGGTAAATTCTCCATGTGCACCCGCAACAGGTTGAAGTGACACAGCCGACATTCCGGATATTTCTGCAAGATCCTGCTGAAGTTCATACATTACCTGCAACGCACCTTGTATTGTATCTTCCGGCTGCATCGGGTGTATGTCCGTAAATCCGGTAATAACATTAACAATATCATTGATCTTTGGATTATATTTCATTGTGCATGAACCAAGCGGGTAGAACCCTTTCTCGATGAAATGATTCTTGGCTGAGAGCTCTATATAATGGCGGACAGTATCCAGTTCACTCACTTCGGGAATCCGCGGGGTGTCTTTACGAAGAATATCATTCGGGAAGATTTCAGAAATGTTGTTGTCGATTTCACATTTTGGAAGGGTGTAACCTTTTCTGTTTTTTATGCTTTTTTCAAAAATTGTTTTTGTTGCCATGTTACACCTCCTCCACTAATTTCTCAAGCTCATCGACAAAGGCATCGAGCTCCTGCTTTGTACGCTTCTCGGTAACGGCGATCAGTAGCTGATTTTTATATCCATACTTGGAAATATCAACTCCAGCAAAATATCCTTTATGCTTCATCTTGGAAATTATTTCAGATGGTGGGATTGGTGTTTTTACTGCAAATTCCTTGAAGAACGGTGCTGTATTTGCTGCTTGAAATCCATTAATCTGGCAGATTTTATCATGAAGATAATGTGCTTTGATCGTTGATTGCTCTGCAACTTCGCGCAGTCCATGCTTACCCATCAGCACCATATACACAGTTGCTGCAAGCGCACAGAGTGACTCGTTTGTGCAGATATTCGAGGTGGCTTTTCCTCTTCGGATATGTTGTTCGCGAGCTTGCAGAGTGAGCACATATCCTTTTTGTCCGTTTGTATCAACTGTAGCCCCGACAATTCTGCCCGGCATTTTCCTGATAAGTTTTTGTTTTACAGCAAAGAAACCAAAAAGCGGTCCACCAAGATTCTGCATATTTCCCAGAACCTGTCCCTCACCTACAACAATATCAACATTGTATTTTCCGGGAGGATTGAGCAAGAGCAATGAGAGTGGATCGGTTGACGCTATGAAGAGCGCTTTCTTATTTTCATGAATGATTGGCTCGATAGCTTCGAGGTCTTCTATCACACCTAAGAAATTGGGTGAGGGAATCAGCACAGCAGAAACATCATCGGAAATCTCATCCTGAAGTCTCTTAATATCAATTCCGCCATTATTTTGCGGAATATATACGATCTCCAGCTCGATGGGTTTGATGTAGGTTTCGATAACCTGTTTATAATGAGGATGTATCAAACCTGAAATGAGTATTTTTTTCTTTTTATTATGACGGAGTGCCAGCAGAAGTGATTCGGCACAAGCGGTAGCTCCATCATACATCGATGCATTTGACGCATCCATACCTGTCAGTTCGCAGATCATAGTCTGGTATTCATAGATGAATTGCAATGTTCCCTGGCTGACTTCTGCCTGATACGGAGTATACGCTGAATAAAACTCCGGGCGCCCGATTACATAATTGACCGCAGCAGGAATAAAATGATCATAAATGCCTGCACCGAGGAATGATACAACCTCTGAGGTATTTATATTTTGCGATGCCAGTGCCTGAACTTTCTTTGTGATTTCAAATTCGGAAAGCGGTTCATCGAGTTTGAGAGGATTTCTAATAAGAAGTTCTTCGGGAATTCCCTTGAGCAATTCCTCGAAAGAAGCAACTCCGATCTCTTCGAGCATCTGCGTTCGCTGTTCATCAGTATTGGAAATAAATGGCATGAATACTCCTTAAATAATGGATTATATACTACTATATGAATTTGTGAAAATTTTATCGGCTCAAATCGAGTGTCAAATTTTATTCAATATAACACATGTGTCGTTTAAAGATTTTATGGACAAGATAATGCACAAAATAAATATATTGCCCTGCTTCAAATAAAATAGTGGAGAAAAATAATGAAAAAACTAATGATTGTTGTTTTTATGTGTATGCTCATGGGTTCTGTTTTGACTGAACTGAATGCAGACATATCAAAAGAGATGGACGCACTTCAGATCTATACAGAGGAGTTTCCTCCATTGAATCTCATGCAAGATGGACAGTTAACAGGTCAAGCAACAGAAGTCGTCCAAGAGATTTTAAAGAGAATGGATATCAATAAGGATATTACACTTCTGTTGTGGTCAGATGCATATCAGAAGCTCGTGAATGAGCCCAATATTGTGTTGTTCTCAACTTCTTTGATATCAGAGAGGAAAGATCTTTTCAAATGGGTTGGACCTATCAGTTCTGTCGAGAACTATTTCTATACTTCAAAAGATTGCACGCTGAATTTAAAAACTCTTGATGATGCGAAGAAAGTGTTAAAGATAGCGACCCTGAAAGATTATGCAATTACAGGAATTCTGAAAGAGAAAGGATTTACAAATCTCATTGAATACAACACAATTCAAGAAATATTTACAGCGTTGATGAATGGTGAAGTGAACCTTTTTCCATGCTCGAATCTAGTCATGAACAGCCAACAAAAGAAACTCGGCATAGCACCGGATGAATTCAAAAAAGCGATTTTCATTACATCGGAACTCGAATATATTGCATTTTCAGAGTCAACATCGGATGAGATGATCCAAACATGGCAGAAACATCTTGATAATATGAAGGATGATGGAACTTTTAATGCGATTTTCAAAAAGTGGCTTCCGAATGAAATACCTCCAGGAATTCTTCAAATATATACCGAGGATTATCCTCCACTCACTTTTCAGGAGAATGGTGAAATTTCCGGTTTCGGAACCGAAGTGGTACGTGAAATTCTCGCCAGATTGGACATTCCTGATAATATTCGTATCTCATCATGGGAAAATGGTTATCATTTATGCCTTGTCAATCCTAATTTTGTGCTCTTTACAATGAAGAGAACCCCTCTTCGCGAGAAGCTTTTCAACTGGATCGGTCCTATCGGCTCGAATCGAACTATATTCTATGCAAAAAAAGGTTCTGACATCAAGATTAGCAGCATGGAAGATGCAAAAAAAGTTGGGAAAATTGCCACATGTTCCGCATGGTTTTCCGAGCAGGATCTGGAAAATGCCGGATTTACCAATCTCGTGAGTTCACCAAACCCGACTGAGAACGTCCGTCAATTAGTCGAGGGAGAGGTTGACCTGTCGATCTTTACAGACATTACCATTCCCGAAATTGCAAAGCAGGCAGGATACTCGATTGATGATCTCGAACCTGTTTTCACAGTGAGTTCAGGTGATTTCTACATTGCAATTTCAAAAGGAACACCGGAACATGTCATTGATGAATGGCAGCAGGTCTTTAATGAGATCTACGAAGACGGAACATTGGAAAATCTATATGAAGAATGGCTTCCAAGCAGCAAATTTCCTGAATTAAAATAGGGATAATTTAGAAAAATAAGCAATTATGGGATGCACGTATGTGTGTCCCTTTTTTTATTTCGAAATCGAGGAAACCGAAGCAAAAAAAATAAACCACATAGGAATATCCATTTATAAAAAAGTAAATCACCGTAAAAAGAGGGATGTCATTCCCACATTGATTGGGAATCCAGCATTGAATATGTTTTTTATAGCTCACGCTCTAATAAATAAAAAAATGCCCTTCTCCCCTCGTTCCCCAATCTCATTGAAAAATTTGACAAACATTCTTGTTCATAAAAAACTTACCGGTAAGTAAGGAGCACAATGAAAACCAAAGAAGTCATAATTAAAACAGCGCTCAAGCTCTTCTTGTCAAAGGGCTTTAATGAAACCTCAATGAACGAGATCGCTGGAGAAGTCGGTGTTTCAAAGCCCGCTATATATCACCATTTTAAAAATAAAGATGAATTAGTTCAAGCCATTTTTGATCATTTTACCAGCAGTATTTCTCGGTGGGCAAAAGAGTATTATGCAGGTTGCGACAGAGAGCAAAGAATTGAAAAGATGTTTTCTGCAGCACCACTTTTCATGAACATAGAGAAGATTTTGTTAGATGATGAGGCACCTGATCTTCCCTATAGTTATAATATGTTTCTCCTTCTCATGAGCAGGATGAAAGCAACGAACAAATCCCGTATTTCACAAGACCTTTGCAGGACACGGCAGAAGATCAATGATATGTTTGGTGGGCTACAGCAGGAAGGGATCATACGTGATGATATCGATCCAGAAGCTCTCTCACTCATGATGCATACGATGATCGAAGGGCTTTCATTTATCGGAGAACTGATCGATCATATTGATGTGGCTGGAGATAGCGAAAAATTATATAATACATTTTGGAAATTAATAAAAAAAGAAAACGAATAATACAAGGAGTTTGCATGAACAAAGTTAAATACAACATACCTCTTCTGCTTACAATTTTCATCTTAATCAGTGGAGGACTCCATGCACAGATAGAGTTCATCGAGCAGCTCAGAGGCGGTGTGCCGGAATCTATCACAAAAGTGGTTTGTCCCTTTAACCTGACCCGTTCTCATATTATAGAATTGCCAGTATTTATCAATGACTCAAATGAAAAACTGACTTTCGTTTTTGATACCGGCGGGACTACTATCATAGGCAAGGATCTTGCAAAACAGCTTGAATTAAAAGTTGATTCCATGCAAACCCCAGATCAGATGATCTATACATCCCGAACGAAAGAAATCAATTGTGCCGGACTCAAGGTGAAGGATTTCAATATGAGTGTGATGGATTTCAAGAAGACCTTTGACCTTGGAAATGATGAACTGGAAGGAATGATCGGACCGGATTTTATACGATTTTTCCGAACTACAATCGATTATCAGAATGATCAGCTTATTTTCGAGAATAATGATAAGCCCCTAAAAGCAGAGACGGCAGAACAACACCTTCTTGATATGGAGATCATGATGCCGTACCATCCGAGTGTACAAATGGGAATCAGTGAATATTTCCCGATAATGGGAAGGATTGATACTGGATTGCATTATCCTATTGTGCTTCCCATTGCTTTTATTGAACAACTTCCTGAGGAAGAACAGGCAAAACTCATTCTGTGCAAAGGTTATTTTGCAAAATGGCCCTTTGTGGATACCCATGAGAACTACCTCTATAAGTGCGATGAAATAACTATTGGCGATATGACTCTGAAAAATGTCGGGATAATTTTTGCAAATTTTCCTTTTAACAACAGCGCACTTCTGGGAAAAGATTTTCTCGAGCAGTTCGTGACCACACTTGATTTTCCACACAGGAAAGTACTTATGACTGAAACTAAAGAATCGTCCAAAGATATTTTATTCTCGACAGGGATCAATGTGCGAAAACTCGATGATGGAAACTTCAAGATCATAGGTATGTGGGAGAATTCTCCTGCTGATAACGCAGGTATCGAGCTTGAAGATGTCATTCTTGAAATCAATGGGAAAGATGCTTCTGAGATTGAAACTGGAGAATTATACGTAATGAGATTTGATTCGAATACAAAAGAACTTCTCGTAAAAGTGCAGAAGCCGGAAAGTGATGAGGCGAAAGAGATTTTGTTGAAGAAAGAGTATTTGATGTAAAAAGTATTAATGTTGTAATGTTATAAGGTTGTAAGGTTAAATTATTTTGTCATTAAGGTAAATAACTAATTGCAGAATGTGCTTATTTTGTCTTTTTCTGATTATATCCCCCAAAATCCTTGTCATTGTGAGCGGATCATCGATGCAATCGGGGAGGAGAGAAGAATCTGTCTATTCAAAACTTTCTCAGTTCCTAATACTAATATTCACAATCACACTTAAACATAAGGTTAGAGACGAGTTTGTCCCGTCGGACAAAATTATCAATTTGTAGGGGCTGAATATATTCAGCCCTTTATCCGAGCAGTCATGGACTAATCCATAACTGGTGTATGCGGTGCAAGATGAACCTACACCTACCCCCAATACACCTCATTACCAATCCCCAGATTGTTAATGTTCTCTCGTACCTAAGTTGTACTTGGGTACGCTTTCACACATTACTACTCCTGGGGCAAATAATCCCACATAATTTTTTCTATTTGACAATTTGCAATCCTTTCCGCTTTTTGTCATAAAAAGGATAAATTACTATGAAAAAACATTCGGCTATTAAAGTGGTTTTCATTATCCTGATTGTTATCATTGTCACTGCTATACTGATCTTATCAATAAACTTCCATCCAAAGACCAATAAAGACCTGACACAGAATACAGCTATCATGATAGACAAAGTAAAGGCGTCACATGTTCCTTTAGTTCAAAGATATCCTACTCGATATGATCTGCTCATCGAAGCTGCAGAAAAAGGTTTGGATAATATTCAGAGTTATGCATTGCCAAATTTTTTCGGTCAGGATTATTTCAAAGGTTATTCTGATATGAATACATATGAGGAGCTCCAGTTTCCACGGGATCACAAAGCCCAATTGGATTTTCAATTTGGCTGGTATTTTTGGTCGGGAAATTTCTTGGACGAAAACAATAACGTGGTTGATGTAGTCGTAGTGTTTTTCAGACGTGCTTTATATCCACCGCCAATTGCGTCTGATCTTGGTCTGTCCGATATTGAGAACCAGTTGGTACAAAATGTCGTTGCTGTAAATTATGCTGATAAAAACCTGCATGTCACAGGAAGTGATCCCATCATTTCAGGAACGAGCGGAAAAATAGTATATGGAATCGAACCTTTCTTAGCCCGGATAGGGGAGAATAGCGCGCAGAGTCTTCAAAAAGACAAGATGTTTCCAATGAAAATTACAATTGATGATGCGGATAAAGAATTGAAAATTGATCTCGACCTCACTGAGAGTAAGCCCCTTTTGCTTCAGGGTGATGAAGGTAAAGTCCCCTCAATTTTCGGGTTGGGAACTTGGTATTATTCTTATCCCAATATCAAAACAACCGGCTCGGTCACGTATCAGGGAGAAACCAGAAATCTTAAAGGAAAAATGTGGATGGATCACCAATGGATGTCCGGTATTTCACCAACCGGTTATCCCAAAAATATTGCTGTTCAAGCCCTTGCAACTATCATAAGTGGATTTAATGGAAAAACACCGAAATCATTTGGCTGGGATTGGTCTGATGTCCAGTTTGATGATAATACTGAAATTACTTTTGCCAGCCCCCATTCTGATAAAACAGAGGAATTACAAAACATGGGAGAGAATCCTCCGGCTAATGCCACACGTGTAATTTCCGGAAAATATATTGATGAGAATGGAAACAGTGAAGTTATAAATGGCTCGGTCACGATCAATAAATGGATGCGCAGTCCCAGATCTCATGCTTGGTATCCCAATGGCTGGGAAGTGAAATTCCCTGATAAAAACCTGGAATTTGTTATGATATCAACTGTTGACGACCAGTTTATTTATTCAGTAGCTAGTGAAATTCGTGAAGGTGGTACTATCGTGAAGGGCACGAAAGACGGAAAAGAAATATCCGGTTATGGATTTGGGGAAGGCGTTAATTATTCAGGACAGGATTATCCCCTGAAAGAAAATATGGCTCTGCTGGGAATTCAGGATAATGACACCAATCGCAAGTTGCTCCAGCCAAGTCCTCCAGGTACATGGTTGGTGATACAGAGTATGATAGTTTTGGCTGCTTTTTTGGCATTGTTTATTTCTATAATTCTTATTATCATTGTTCTGATAAAGAAGAAACATGTTGAAAAAGTATAAACATCCAAAAAGCAGATCATGAAAGCGCTATTCTTCCGCAAAAAAATCATTGAGTTTTTATAAAATTATATGGAGGAACATTTATGAACAACGTACTTCTTTTGATAATCGTTTTCTTATTATGTATGATACTGGTATTTATTTTCTACTATGTTTTATTCAGAAAGAAAAACAAATTAGGGATTAATCCCAAACGGATTACCTGCCCGAATTGTAAAAAACCATTACCTTTTGTCCGGGTTCCTAAAAATCTGCGGCAGACATTGTGGGGCGGGAGTACATGCCCTCATTGTGGAACAGAGGTGGATAAATGGGGAAGAGAGATAAAGAATAAATAGGAGATAATCTCGTTCCCAAAGCATTCTTTGTGAACATCACTAAGTGTAAGTGGATTGAAAAATAGTGAAAAAATAAAGGAGTATTAATCATTTATGGTACAAGATATTGAGAAAAGAATAAAGGGTATTAATCATATTATGATGAGTGTTTATTATAATAATGAAGTAATGGAGTACTTGGCACTAAAACTTCGTAATGAGTCCATTAACTTAAAAAATAATTTATTTCTATCTTGGATTAATAAAAAATTAATAGAAAATCAAATTATAAACTTTTATAAGCTTTTCAAGAAGCCAAAGAAAGGTAGAATTTTTGAAAAATTTTCTTTTCATGAATTTTTAAGAATAATTAAATATAGAAATTACGAAATAAATTATAA
This sequence comes from Candidatus Celaenobacter antarcticus, assembly GCA_030765865.1. Classification (GTDB taxonomy): domain Bacteria; phylum Cloacimonadota; class Cloacimonadia; order JGIOTU-2; family JGIOTU-2; genus Celaenobacter; species Celaenobacter antarcticus. Next base: position 18,125 of record JAVCDK010000077.1, read on the forward strand.
CTTATTAGATCATAAAGTTAATGTACTTTATGAAGAATATGAAAGTTCCCAATATCAAACAATTAGAGAGAAATATATAGCTCATTTAGATCTTAATGTACCTATAATAAGGCTTCACATAATTTTTTTCATTGCATTTTCAAAAAATATACTGAAATTATTTGATGAAATTTGTAAGGAGTTCAATATAAAACCAGATTATATTTCTGAAAATATCAAGGATTCTTTAAATCAAATTTTTAATCAAGTGAGTATCTCAGAAAAAATTAAAAGATTATGTTTTGATGAAAAATTGAAGGGCAATGAGATATTAGAATTATCTAAAATAAACGATATAATTAACTAAAAATATTAAATATTATATTTGGGGGAAAACCGCGTGGTCATGGTCCATTCTATGACCGGGAAAAAACGTTCCCAAACCAGTCTTCATTTCATTCCGCCTTGGCAAGCAGGGGTTTAGTAACGAGAGTTTGTTATTCCTTCTCTCCCTTCTTCACACTCTCCAAAATCTTCACTGCTAATTCTTTATCGGCTTTGTTGATCACAACACCTACACCTTCTGTGAGTTGGAGCTGAGGCATCATGCCATCGCAGTCGTCGGAAATAATGTAGCATTCAATCCCCGCACTTTTCAGCAGCCCTACCAGCAATTCGGCTTCGATCATATCATCAAAAACTTCCAATACCATTTCACCTTCGTTTATCATGTATACTCCCAATATTATTTTTTGGATTATCCAAATCATCCAGCCATGTGGCAACAGGATTAAGTTTCCTGAAAAAAATCCGTCCAGCATTTCGTTCATCTTTTGCCTGGTGGAATTTAAAAATCATTTCATCACCCTTTATACCGAGGATCTCGATCTTTCCTTTTTTGTGTGACATGATAAACCGGAATCTTTTACTGTGCCCGTCGAGCTGTGCCTTAGCTTTCTCAACGATCGGGTAGCCGATAGAAAGCGGTATCTGGAAATTCTTTTTCACACGCTTAACGGGTCTGCATTGGAAAAGGTAGTAGGGATTAATACCGATCGAGACGAGGTTTCTCATCAGCTCTGCAAGCACATCCGGGTTGTCATTAACACCGCGCAGGAACACAGTTTGGTTGTTGATCACTACTCCCGCTCCCAAAAGTAGATTTACCACTTTCTTTAATTCATCGGTAATTTCACGAGGATGGTCGATATGTGTCACAAAATATATTTGTTTCCTGTTGCGGGTATAAGAACTGAGCAATGAAATTAATTCATCATCCTTAAGAATTCTTTTCGGGTAATACACGGGTACTTTTGTACCGAAACGGATAAAATCGAGGTGGGGGATCGGGCTAAGCAGTTCGAGGAATCGCGTGAGCACTCGTGTGGTGAGCATCAGGGGATCGCCTCCGCTGATGAGTACATTATTTATCTCAGGATGGGCTTTGATATACTTTACTGCCTGGTTGAAGTTACTGATTATCTCTGTAGAATCCAGACCGACTAGACGCTTGCGAAAACAGAACCTGCAGTAGGTTGCACATCTATTCGTAGAAAGCACCAGCGCTGTTTTGCTGTATTTATGCTGCAAGCCGGAAAGTTTGGTATTGTGTAATTCGCCGCTGGTATCATAAGAACCGGATATATCCAGCTCCCGGGGAGAAGGAACAACCATTTTCTTCAGAGGATCATCCGTGTCAGTAAAGTCGATCAGAGAAAGATAGAATTTCGAGATGCACATAGGGTGTCGCAAGACGACCTTGCGGAGCTGTACTTCCTCTTTAGGAGCGAGAGAAATGTATTGTTTCAACTCGCCCACAGATGTGATAAAATCTTTCTCTTTTTTCCAATAGGTCATAAATTTTAGATCGTAAATTCAGTTTTTTATCGACTGGTGATAGACTTAATTGTAAGTAAAGTAGGTGTTATAACGTTGTCAATAAATTTTTTAAAGTAGTTCCTTTATCTGTGGTAAGACCTTTTTTATGTTCAGTCCTGCAAACGTATGAACAATATGTGTCCTGTTTTTAGATGTCTCACAATGATGCCTTCGTTCATGAGGTACAAGAATGCTGAAGGTGCGCAACGGGGTATATCGCATACAATGCAGCAAATGGGTATTGGGTGAGATGAAGAGCTTACAGGATTTGAGCACTTCGAGTGCCTGCTCATGGCTTACTATAAGTTGAAAATCCGGTTTGACATTATTTTTATTGAATAAGAGCTTGTCATAATACCGTGCATCCCAGTCCAGTAGAACAACATCGTAATTGTCATCTTTTTGAAGCGCATTTACTAGTGAATATATGTGTTTCTTCAGGAAGCGTGTGCCATAAATTCCAGGAGAAATATCAACACCGATCAGCCGTTTTTCTTGATATTCAGAATTTCTTGCTGTGGGGAAATTATAATTGCTAATATACGCATCCCATTTTTCCAAAGCGCCCGTAAGCTGCAATGCGAAGGAAAAGAACTGGTAGTAATATGATTGCAGGTCATTCATGGAAATTATGCAATTCAATAATTTTATATCACTAAATGAGCTCATGCCGGCAATCACCGCATTAGGTGTTTTTTTTAAAAAAAATTTTACATCTTTCGGGGTTTTTTTTGTAAGAAATACAATAAGTTCAATTGATTCAACATTCTCTCCTGCTCCTAGTTCTGCAAGATCAATAAAGGAAAAATTTCTTTCTGGGTATAGCTGATCAATGAAAAATGTCCATTCTTTTTTGTGAAGCACAATGAGAGTGTCCTTATAGGATTGTAGCAGAATGCCGAGTCCCCAGAGGGATTCAAGGAATTCAACGAAGTCGGTAGAACATATGATCATCACTGAGGACGGTTGTGAGATTTTCCGGCTGAAATTATGAGCTGGTTTTTCTTTCATCGAATTCTTGCGAGACAAGATTGACATGCTATTTCTCACTTTTCTTTTTTCGTTTTTTCTTTGCAAAGGGCAGGGATATAAAGAAGGTCGAACCTTCACCCTTGACGCTTTTTACCCACATTTTTCCGCCATAATGCTCAATAATGGTTTTTGTGATAGGAAGCCCCAAACCGAGCCCGGAAGATTTGAATTCTGTCACACCCGAATGGTGTGCCTTGATATCTGCAACTTCATAGAATTCACGGAATATATTATCCAATTCATAGGATGGAATGCCAATGCCGTTATCTTTTATATAGATGATAAGAGACTCTTTTTCGTCTGCCTCTTCCTTACGAAATCTGGACTTTCGCGCCCCAATTGTTATTTCACCGTAATCATCAGTGTATTTTATGGCATTGAGCACAAGATTCTTTAAGCCATTGATAAGAGTGATGCGTTCTCCTCTTATTGGTTTTAGTCCTTGTGCGATTTTCAGAACGAGCTTTTGCTTGCGCAATTCAGTAAGGACAAGAGTTTCTTCATACACGATCTTAAGAATATCTTCAGGACTGATTAACTCTTTTTCAAACTGAATTCCCCTTGTCTCCAGCGCATTCATTTGCAGGATGTTATTAATTGCATGGAGAAGACGATCAACATTTCTTTCCATAATATTTATCGTATTTTGACGAACATGTTCAGGAGTCTCAGGATCCTTCAGGATCGAGATGTAACCCTTCAATGTCTGGATAGGAGTATTAAATTCGTGAGAGGAAATATTGATGAATTGCGCGCGTTCCTGATCTATTTTAAGCAGCTCCTGGTTGGCAATGCTGAGCTTTTCGAAATCCAGAGCGTTTTTAATAGCAGTCTCTGCCATGAGAATAAATATCTCCAGAAGCTTCTCGTTAAATCGAATGACCTTGTTTATACTTGTGAGCTTGTCGAGATAGAGAAATCCAAATATCTCGTTATGCATATTGAGAGGTGAGCAATATACAGACTGAAGATCGTGTCGGTGGATACTTTCAGTATCCGAAAAGTGCTGGTCATCAACTGCTTCAAAAGTGCTCATAGCAACCTTTGATTCGTAAACATCTTTCAATACGGTTTTGCTGATCTTGAGATTGTCTTTGTCTATTTTCTCGCCTGTGCCGAGAAGTGCTACATTGAAAACAAAATTTTTGTTTTCATCTAAATTTATAAAGAAACCGCGTTCCGCTCCCGAAAGTTTAATAGCGTTGAGTGTGATCTGGTTTTGCAACTCTTCCATGTTCATGACTTGCAAAATATCCCTGCTGATGGTTATTAGATTCGAGAGCTGCTCACGCTGTTCCAGAACCTCCTCATACTCTCCGATTTTTTTTAAAATGATCGTAAGGTAAAAAGCGGATAATTTAATTATGAGTTTTTCTGATTTTGTGAAAGGATATTCTCCCATATCAGCAAGAATGAATATTCCTTCAAGCTCATTTTTCAACTTGAGGGGGGCAAGGCAGAAATGCTGTCCCTTCACTGTGTAGTACTGGCATTCCAGCTCAGTCCGCAGTTTTTCAAAGTAGCTTTGATGTATGCTGGTGAATTCGGTTTTGGCGAGTTGATTATTTAACCAGAATTCACCTTCGGAATCTTTATTTTCATAGAGTATGATGCCGAATTTATCTATGCCCACAACGTCTAGAACATATTTTTTCAGATAAAATCTAATTTGATGAACGCTTGAGAGATGTAAAAGATCAAAGAAATAGTGCTGCAATTTCGAGGGAGAAATATTTATACGAGCTTCAATGATTTGTCGTAACTTAGAACTGGAAAGTAGGGCTTCATAGTGGAATATTGCCCTCACTCTTTGCTGATCGTCCTCGGATAAACCGCGCAACACAACATCGAGTTTGCGATTATAATTGCGCCTGAATTTATATTCCAAATTTTTAATATGCAACGTTCTGTAAATGAGCGTGATAAGGATCAGACTTTCGCATTGGAGATCCCAATCCTTCATTTTTTTTGCAATAGTTTCAGCTTTAAGAAGTTTACGAATGACTGTTCGGAGGTTCATGTCTGCTTTTCTGAGCAATATCTTAGCTTCAAGAACACGTCCATAATTATCCCATCGTAAAAATTCATTTTTTACAGCCAATGCACGTGCCTGTTCACAGTGAATTTCTGACTGTTTGTAGTCCTTTGTAATATAGTAAGTGTCTGCAATATTTAGGTAGGACATCGTCAACGCATATTCATTCTGATTTTTTTTTGCCAGAGTTCCTGCTTTTTTAAAATTAGTTATAGCAAGAGTATACTTTTTTTCACCTCGTGCCAACCAGCCCTGCAACTGATACATGAATTCCATTTCAAGGGATGTGTTGATCTTCTCTTTTTTAATTTGATCACTTACGGATTTAAGTTGCTTATAATTTCGCGAAATTACGAGCCAGAAGCAGTAATTTTTAAGATAGGAATTAATATTGCCGATAGAATGATTCTTGAAAAAATTATCATAATGAGTACGTAAAAAGGAGAGAAATTTAGCAGGAACAAGAATGCGGAGTTTCAGAAAAGAAGAACGGTTATATATTTTACTGATGAGGTTTGTATCGTTGAGTTCTTTTGCCATGGCAAGGGCTGTATCAAAATGTTTTTCAGCTTCTCGGAATTCTCCCAATTTGAAGGTTGTTTGGGCAATGTTCAGGTTTACTTCTGCCATGCCGGGAGTGAAATTTATTTTTTCAAAATACGAAAGTGCTTCCAGGGATTTATCCAATCCTGCACGGAGCATTCCCTGCTTCATATTAAGAAATCCCCAATGGGAGAGCACATTCGCAACATTCAGGATATCACCCTCTTTCAAACTTAGCGCTGCAGCATCTTCATAATTCCGTATCGCGTTTTTGACCTTATTAAGAATATTATATGAGTCACCGAGGACTTTCAGAATACGACCAAGCCGGATAAAAGCTTCTTGTGTTTTCGCAATTTTTTGTGCTTTTTTCAATTCCTTAATAGCCGTTTCATAGGCACCGATCGCATAATAATAATCTCCGCTGAACAAATAGAAATTGATCTTCTGAAAAGGTGTCAGTTCTTTCGCTGAGAGAATCTGAATTGCTTGATGTGCTTTATCTTCCTCACGAGAAAAATTGTGAAGTTCCAGTCCAGCAAGCAGTATGTCATTTTCGTCAAAAGGAAATTTTGATTTTTGCAGTGTGTCGAGAGTTTTTTTGGCACTTGAAAAATCCCTGCACGCCATTTTATAGCGCGCATTTAGGAGCATTAGTTGCGGGTCTTTTTTGATGAATGTGGAAAATTGTCGGCAGCAAATTTCTGTAAGATCGCATTTCTTCAGTAAAATTCCCAGGGCGAGAAGCACCTTCAAATAATCCTGAATAGTCTTGGCCTGCAAATCTTCCTTTAGAACACAAATTTTCAGCAGACCCCGATAACAGGAGTCCCAAGCTTCAATAATATCCTTATTTTCCATATAAGTTATGGTTTTAAGTAGATGATAATGAATTTCAGATTCGTGATCCTCTGCCAGCTCACAGTGCGCGATAATGCCATCCATAATAGCCGGCTTGGTAACTTGATGCGTTTTGAAATAGTGTATCACTTCCTGCGAAATCTTCTTTTTCTTTGCTGTGCTGACCTTCTTTAAAAGCACGGATTTGAGAGCGGGATAAACGAATTTGTAATACCCATCTTCAGCATACTCATCATTTTTTACCAGAATGTCGAGTGCTTCAACATCCTGCATAAAGAAGAATAGATCCTTTGAATCGGAAAAGTGGAGAATTGTCTGAATGATGTTTGTTGAAAGGGGAATCTGCAGTACTGAAAGCTGCACGAGCAAATTCTTGATTTTCTCCGGTATAAGTGCGATCTTCTCCTCAATTGCTGTAAGTATTTTTTTCGGGAGCTCCACTTCCAGAATATTAACATCAAAATGCCAGTTACCTTTTACATCAAGAATGATCTTTTTCTCAATAAGATTACCGATGAGTTCAAGAATAAAGCGCTGGTTGCCATTTGTGATCAGATAAATCTGATAGAGAAATTCCTCAGGACATCCTTCCCCGAGAATTTCGCTGATAAATTGAAAGGATTCAGGTTGGGAAAGGGGTTCGATGTGGATTTTATAAGTAATCTCTGAAAAGTCAACAATATACGGATTATAGGAACTAACGATTATTACGATAGGGTGGTTGGGAAGATCGGGAGCAATATATTCAAGAAAATTTATCGTCGGTTCATTAACTTCTTCGATATTAGTGATGAAATACACAATAGGTTTAGTTGATGAAAAACCGAACATGTAATCCCTGGCTAGTTCAAAATCTCTCATGAGATCTGATTCGTCCTCAATGATCTTCAGAGATTTTTCTTCGGATTTAAAGAGGAATTCGCAAAATTTATTTGAAGCGGATTGTTCAAAGAGGTACTTGCCCTTCTCGTCCATAGACAGAAATATTTCCTTGCACAGCATAAAGAATGGATCTCGGTGCTGGGGGTTGCAATTGTAATAGAACACATGGAAATCCTCTGATAACAGATACCACTTGATATATTGCATAAGACTGGTTTTGCCAACGCCTTTTTCGCCGGTCACAAAGATGATTTCCCCTTTCTGATTCTTAACTTCATTGATCCGGTCACGTAGAGTATCAATATCTTTATCCCGGAAATAAAATTGCGTGGATTCGATCTGCTTTACCAGCGGCGGCTCGGTGGTTAGAGGGTATGTTGTATCCTGCATCTCATTGATATAACGAATGATCTCCTGCGACTTGCCGATGCGTAGTGCAGGATTGAATTCAATAAGATGAAAGATAAGATCTTCGAGCTTTTTATCGACTGCCGGATTTATTTTTGTGGGAAATTTGGGAATGATATTTGGGATTTTCTTTTCGGACATGAGCTTGATCTCTTCTCTGGAAAAAGGGAAAGTGCCCACAGAAAGATAATACATTATCACGCCCAATGCGTAGAAATCACTTTTTGGAGAAAAGCTTGATCCCTGTAAAAGTTCCGGTGCGATATAGGGCAGACTTACCACCTCACTTTCGGGATATGCTTCTGTTTGTGAAATGATCTTGTTGAATCCATAGTCGCAGACTTTTACATTGATCTTATTGCTGCTCTTTTGATAAAGTACATTTTCCAGCTTCAGATCTTTATGAATAATATGATGAGTATGAAGGTGGTTCAAGGCATAGCATACCTGAGTAATAAGCTCAAAAAAATCCTGTTTATTCTTATTGGTAAGATGAAAATTTGGCAACCCTTTGCTTTTGAAGAATTCAGAAAGAAGATAGAGATTATTTTGGTAAATGCCGTAATCATAAATCTTTATGAGATTAGGGTGGGATATTTTAGTGATCTCGCGCATCACTTTTGGATTCATTTTCTCGCGAATGTCTTCGATTGGTATCTTATCAAATAACTTGACGGCAAATATTTTTTTTGTGGCAATATCTTCAACTTTGTACACAGTGCCAAAGCTACCTGTTCCAATCTTTTCTTTAAACTCATGATGCAATGCGATCAAACTCATGAAAACTCCTGTGCAAAACTAAAAAAATCAAATTTGTTTTACGTTCTTCATAAAAAACATTTGTTCATGCTCATAATAAATTGTCAACAATTTGCATATGATATATAGCATGATTGAGTAACCTGTTTGAAATAAATTTGACAAACCAACCCCGCAAAAAGAAATTTACTACCAAGTATGATAAAGGGAACTACATGAAAAAAATATTTTTAATAGTGATATGTTTCGTTTTGACGAGCAGTCTCTTTGCGATCAGCGAAGATGCGGGAACCACTGCTTTCAATTTCCTCAATATTCCGATGGGTGCCCGAGGCGCCGGTATGGGTAATACCTTTACTGCTATTGCAGATGATGCGCTTGCACCGTTCTGGAATCCTGCAGGTCTGCCGAATGTTCACCAGCGACTTCTTCAGATCACCTACATGAATTATTTCGCTGGATACAATGGCGGTGCGGTGAGTTATGCCATGCCTCTAAATGAAGGATCGACTGTCGCAATTTTCTCAAAATTTATGGGAGTTGGGGGCATTCCTAAAACAGGCATCGATGAAAATCAGAATCTTATCGATATGGGAACGTTTGGCTCTTACGATGTGATGCTCGGTGCGTCCTACGGAAAATATATTTCAGATATTATAAACTGGGGAGTAAATATCAAGATCATTTCCGAAACAATAGATGAGTATTCATCACAGGCAATTGCTGCTGATGTGTGTCTTCTCCATCAATCTCCAAACCCACGCCTGAAGATCGGTCTCGCAGTCAAAAACCTCGGCATGCAACTTTCTAAATTTGACCAGAAAAAGGAAAAACTACCCTTAACATTTTCGATGGGTCTGGCTTACAAGATCAATACAGGTGTGATCGCACTGGATATTCATAAACCGATGCATACGAATTTCTATGGAACAATCGGAATAGAGACGACTTTTCAAAATAAAATTACAGTACGAGCTGGCTACCGTTCTAATGCCACAGACTGGAATGTGGGCTCCGGTATTGATTTCCTCTCAGGGATCTCGGCTGGAGTAGGTTTCGGCTGGAAAGAATACAAGTTTGATTATGCAGTGAATTCATACGGAGAATTAGGTTTTATTCATCAACTATCTGTGGGATATCACTTCTAAAAATATATGGACCTTCAAAACGACAAACCTGCTGATGTGGGAACGGTTGTCGAAATACAAAACGGTTTTGCGATCGTTGAATATTCTCGTTCCGACGCCTGCAATACCTGCAAACTAAAGCCATTTTGTTTTCAAAGAGGGGGAGATGTCAACACGCTTACCATGAAAAATGAACTCAATGTAAAAAAAGGTGATAAAATACAATTTGAAATCAGTCCTCAGATGCGCATTCTCAGCTCTTTCCTCGTATTTATTCTTCCAATTATTTTTATGATCGGTTCATATTTTTTATGCAAAAGTGCGATCGGTCTTTCTGAAAGTATCTCGATAATTGTATCTCTGGTTTCCATCGCAGTAGCTTTTATATTGGTGAAAATTATTGATGGGCAAATAAAAAAGAAAGCGATGATACAACCCAAAATGGTTGCGCTTGTAAGCCCGGAAAACGAAAAATGAAAAATATAAAATATAAATTTGAAAATTTGGTTTATATTTCTACAAAAAGCATTAATCTATAATTAAAATATCTATTATGAAAGGTGATGATATTTATCAGAGATTTGTTGAAATCGCAATTCGGATTATTCGACTTGTAAAAGCATTGCCAAAAGATTATATTGGGATGCATATCGGTAATCAATTACTAAAGTCCGGTACTTCTTGTGGTGCTAATTATGAGGAGGCAAGAGGTTCAGAAAGCAATGCTGATTTCATCCATAAGTTGAAAATAGTTCTTAAAGAATCAAGGGAATCTATATTCTGGCTAAAAGTTATTGAGAATGCAGAATTAATGCCAAGCGATAGTCTTAATAAAATTCATAAAGAATTTGAAGAACTTGCAAATATCATTGCTCAATCGATAATCACTACGCAAAAGAGGTTAATAAATATGAGTAGTGAAGTCAAAACATAAAATGATTAACATAATTTTCCAATTTAAGTTTTTCATTTTGAATTTTTAGTTTCGTTAGGAGTTACTATGAACATTACATTAAAAAACATGATTTTTTATGGCTATCATGGACTTCATGAAGCAGAGAGAACTCTCGGGCAGCGTTTTGCTGTTGATGTAACTGTTACAAGTGATCCCGACCTAGATATTAAAGTGAAATCCCTTCACGATACTATTGACTACACACAAATTTTTAAGGTGATCAAAGAACGTGTGGAAAATTATAAATATCATCTTCTTGAAAAACTCGCAAATGAGATCGTCAGTGCAATTCTCAAAGATTTTGTCCTTGTTCAGAAAGTATCTTTGAAAGTCCGTAAAATAGCAGTACCGATCAATGGTACTCTTGATTATGTCGAGCTGGAAATGCAAAGAGAACGAGAAAAAAAGGAGTAGCTTTCGAAAATATTTTTATTAGTTTGGGTTCGAATCTTGGGAATAAGAGACGCTTTATCGAATCAGCTATATCAGCCCTACGAAATGAAAAGAAAATATCAATGAAACGCATATCTTCTATCATAGAAACCAGACCTGTCGGTAATATCCACCAGCCGGATTTTCTGAATTGTATTATTCAATGTGACTCTGAACTGAGTCCTCCCGAGCTTATGCAGACACTTCTGTATATCGAGAAAAAACTCGGAAGAGAGCGCAAAGAAAAGTGGGGACCTCGCACAATCGATCTTGATATATTGTTTTTTGATGATGAAGTAATTGATGCTGATGAACTGAAAATCCCGCATCCCGAGATCATGAATCGACCTTTTATTTTACAGCTAATGAACGAACTGGCACCTGAATTTATGTCTAAAGAGTTAAAAATGATTAAACAGTCAAAGACAATAATTTGAAATGAAAGTTAAGATAAAAGCATTAAATTCTCCACTTATTTGGTTAGATACGTTTGTGATACTGTATCTGAAGAAAATTCAAAATAATGAATCATTGGATCCTAGAAGTTCTAAAAATGATGAATATATAAAAAATAACGTAAAAAGACTTTTTGATGTAATTAGGAAAAAGAAAAATGAAAAAAAGCTAGTTTGTCCCGAAGGTGAGCAGGATGTTGAAATATTTTTCAGATATGATAAATCCCATATAAGGAGGTGTCATGATGTTATGGACCAACTTTCTTCAGGAGTACAATTTCTTCCTTGGTCTGAGATAAGAATTTCTCAAATGGAAAAAGCAATTAAGGCTTATTTGTTAAAAAAAGATTTTATTATATTAGATACTAATGACATTGTAAATATCACTAGGATTGATAATAATTTTGGTTTTAGGGTGCGTGTAAATGCAATCCCTAGTAATAATACTATTTCAAAATGGAAACTAGATAAAGAGATAGGTAATGAAAAATTGGAGAATTTGAGGTTGAAAACCTTAAAAAGCAATATTACCTTTCAAAGACAACTTGAAATTGAATATAATAGTACTTTACACTTATTAACACATGATTATCCTAGTATTATGGACAGAATATTTAATGGGATTGAAGATTTAAATGATTTTGATATATTAAGAGAGATATGTAAACCATTACATTTATGGAATAGAATTCACAAAATCAAAAATAGTCCTCAGAAAATAAACGAATTTTTATCATTTTTGAAATCTGATTACTATAAAGAAATACCCCATGAATATATTTCAAGCAATATTTTTGCAAAAATTATTACAGGTAAAAAGAAAGTTCAGAAGGGAGATTCTTATGATGTTGGAAACCTTTCATCTGTTTTACCTTATTGTGATTATGTGCTCACCGACGGAACGATGAAAAAACTAATCCAGAGTATGGAGATTGATAAAAAATATGATACAGAAATCTATTCTTTTCAAGATATTAATTTATTATGTAACAAGTTAGAAGAATTGTAGTATTATGATATTAGAGTTCAGAATTTATAGGATAACAATAGATATTTTTTTAATTATTTATAATGGAACAGGTTTATGATCGAAATTAAGAATAAGTATATTGCAGTCGAGGGAGTAATAGGTGTAGGTAAGACAACACTGGCAAAATTGCTGGCAGAAAAGTTTGAAGCACAGCTCATACTTGAGGTCGTAGAAGAGAATCCTTTTCTCTCTGAATTCTATGACGATATAGCAGGGAAAGCATTTCAGACACAGATGTTCTTTCTGCTTAGCAGATACCGTCAGATGAAAAAATATTTTCAGATCGATGCCTTTCAGACCAATATTGTAAGCGATTACATGTTCATGAAGGACAGCATCTTTGCTGATCTCACACTCAATAATGCAGAACTGGCAATGTATAAAGCTTTGTTCACTATCCTCAATGACAAGCTGGTTCAGCCCGATCTCATCATCTATCTTTATGCCGATCTCGAACGCATCATAGACAGGATACATTACAGGAACCGCTCCTTTGAGCACAATCTGCAACCCGAGTATCTGGCAGATCTTGCTGTTGCCTATGAGAAATACATTTCCACTTATACAGGATGCCCGATAATCAAGGTTGATACCAATAACATCAACTTCGTTAAGTCTCCTAAACAATTTGACAAATTGATGGTTGACATAAAAAAAGTGCTCCAAGATTGAGTCCTATGAAAAGAAATACTTCAATAGTCATTTTGGCAGCAGGTAAAGGCATTCGCATGAAATCCGACATGCCGAAAGTTGCACATCTGCTCGCAGGAAAGCCAATTATAGAGCGGGTAGTGACCACTGCCGAACATTTCAATCCTGAAAAGATTCTGGTTGTTGTCGGCTACAAGAAGGATGTTGTGATCGACTGCCTTTCGGAGTATGATAACATTACTTTCGTGGAGCAGAAAGAGCAGCTTGGAACCGGTCATGCAGTATATATCACAAGAGAGAATTTTAGAGATTTTGATGGCATTGTTATAATCTTGCCCGGTGACGTGCCGCTTTTAAAAGAAAAAACTTTGGAAAATCTTATAAAAGTACATAAAGAAAAACATGCTGCGGCAACTGTGCTTACTGTTGATCTGGACGATCCCGCCGGTTACGGACGCATCGTTCGTACTGATGAAGGATACCTCGAAAAAATCGTTGAACACAAGGACGCTTCCGAAGGAATTCGAAAGATCAGAGAGATAAATACAGGCATATTCTGTTTTGATTCTCGTGAACTTTTTTCTGTGCTTCCGAAGATCGGGCAGGATAATTCCCAGAACGAGATGTATCTCACCGATGTGCTCGAACTTTTAAGAAATGAAGGCAAATCCGTTGCTGCTGTCAAAGTCAATGATCCGGTCGAGATTGCGGGCATAAACTCAAATGAACAATTGCAGGAACTGGAAGATCAGTATCTTGCCCAGAAATAAATGGATAAATTATACTCACCCTGGCGAATCGATTACATTCTTGGTGAAAAAGAGAAGGGTTGCATATTCTGCGCAAAACAGCGAGCAAATGATGATGAAGGGTATCTGATCCTAAAACGAGGTAAAAAGACCTATATCATAATGAATTTGTACCCCTATAATAACGGACATCTGATGGTCGTGCCCTTTCGGCATGTGGCGCGTATGCAGGAGCTCACAGATGAAGAATTGTGCGAGCTCGGCAAAATGACACAATTATGTGAACAGGTTCTTACAGATGCATATCATCCCGATGGATTGAATGTGGGTATGAATCTGGGAGAAGCAGCAGGCGCCGGTGTGGCAGATCATCTGCATATACACGTGGTGCCGCGATGGAACGGCGATACTAATTTTATTTCAACGGTTGGGAACACAAGAGTTATTCCCGAAAAAATGGAAGAAGCGTATAAAAAATTGAAAAAAGTTTTTAACACCTATGAGTCTTAAGCTCTCAAAATCCTTAAAAATATTCTTGGCTTTTTTTTTATTCTAAATATACTATTCCTATGCCTGACGATAATTTTAAGGACTTTACCGGATGAAGAAATTCAGGAAATTGAGCAAATTCCCTATAATGAGATCACACTACAAGTACTCAATGGGTGCGGCAAAAAAGGGCTGGCACGCGAAGTTCGAAATGTGCTTATTAATAAGGGGTTCGATGTGC
>JAVCDK010000052.1 GCA_030765865.1 Candidatus Celaenobacter antarcticus
ATCTGTCGGACAACACCTTCCACCGGGCTTATGAGTGGACTGAAAATGAGGTTGCTCAGCTCATCGCTGGCAAGATTTATTGCCTGTTCTCTTCCGAGGTCGAAACGCTCATCTTCGGAAAGTTCACCAATTTCTTTGCCGTATTGAATTTTCGAAAGAATGCTGAGCATAGTCACATCTTTAGGATTATCGCTTCGTAAAGAGACCTCGACATCTCCATACGCATCGGTGCCTATGTCATCAGCGTTGAGCTTGTCCTCAGTTGATTGCACATGCAGATAGATCGTCGAACCGTCCGGCGTCCGCTTGGTGAAAGTAGCGTTTATGAACACCTTTTCATCTTGCCTCGATTTGCGTACTATCACATCCTCCACGCTGAATGATTCGCCAAACAACCGCATCTCACCCCGCTGTGAATGAAGCTCGAAAAAGAGCTCAACCTCTTCAGTTTCGCGGTTCGTACGGAAACTCATATAGTTTCCAGAATAAATCTTGAGATTAAATGGGTTGGACACGTACCAGGTATTTTTATCAAAAACAAGATCAAAATCAGAATAAATCGGAGGTAATCCTGTGTCGTCGACCTCGTCTTGCTCCTTTTCATCTTCATAAATTGCATCACCATTTGAAAGAAGTATCCTGCCGGAAAGCACCCATGCCCCATTGTCATTATACACAGTAAAATATTTATCTTCAAATCCTGTTAATTGCGCATCAACAAGACCTCTTTCGGGCTGGTAATTTGGTATATGGATTGTGATTCCCTGATCATCAGTATTGAGTTTAATTGAACCAATATTGATATTCCCAGCGAATATATCGGATTCATCATTATTAACTATATTTTTAAAGTAAAGCTTGCCACCTCCCATTCTAAAGGAACCAGCAAATTGGGTCATCACATTCTCTCTCACTTCTGCCATGCATGAAAGTTCTTTTATTTTCTCAGGCTGGGATTTAATTGTGAATTGACCATCAGAAATATGCAAACTCGCAGTATCGACTATCGTGTTTGATTCATCGGTAATAAATGTGCAGAGTAGCTCAGTAGAGCTAGATGCCTGTTTCATCTCGGGGACATATGGCATAAAAGTTTTGAGAATATCCCCGGAAAAATGGAACTTTATATTATCGGGTTTATTGTGAAATTCCTCAGTGATAAAATTATAACTGTACGATCCATTTCCAGTAAGAACAAATTCCGGCGCAACGAGCTCCATCTCATTGAGATAGAACATATCAAAATCCTGAAAAAACTGGATTGCAAATGAATTAAACGCAGTATTATAGAACGCCCCATTCTCAATAGATACATCACACAACACATGAGGAGCATTGAGATGTCCAGATGCGGTCAGCGCATAACTTGCCTTTCCTAACAAGGGAATGTCTTGTAAAAAATTTTCTAACAATATATCTTCTTCTGAGGCACTAAGTTCAACATTGCCTTCAGCAAAGTAGAGACTGGCATTTCCTTTCAGGAGGGATTGAGAATTTTGTACATGAATGTTATTGAGAGCCACTTTGGATGAATCTGTTTGTATATCTAATTCCACATTAATGGGATTAATATTCTTACTGAAACTGAATTCCTCCAACTCCAGATTGCCTTTCCCGGGTATTTTTTGGGAGCTGTCAAATGTAAAATCAGCATTCAGCACACCGCTTAATTGAGCATCTGTTTCAAAAAGAGGGAAGAGATTATTTAACTGGTTGATGTACAAGGAATCAATCGACAAATTTCCGGAATATTGAATGTCTTTTTGATTCAAATTAATGATTGCATCAGTATAAATATTATTATTAACTCGCAAACCTAACGCAATTTGGTCATCCTCAGAAAGTGTCGAATTAAAGGCAAAATTAAGAGGTTCATTATGTATTTGAAGTGTATCTGATTTTATCATAAGAAAGCCCGTTTTTCCTGTGAAAGTAACAGGAACTTCACCGGAAATAAGAATTGCTCCTTTTACTGAAGAATTGATATGATCAGCAAAATTGAATCTTCCTTCAGGTGTTATGATTCCATCTTTCCATTTGAGCTGAAATTGGGCATTCACATGCGGATCAAGGGAGTTCAAGAAAGGGATTTCCGTTCTCAACATTTTTGTCAGTACAATGTCATTTGCAGATAATTCGGTATTTACAAAAGGAGTTTTCGAAAAAATATTAAAATCTCCCTTTAATATCAATGAACGATTACTGTTTTGCAGATCAAATATTGCTTTTTTATTCTCATAAGAAATACTTCCGGACAATTCAGGAAGTTGAAAAATATCATTCAATATTATTAGTTGAGCAAGAGATGCATGAATTTTCGGGTTCTTGGCATCGCTGGAAACCTTAACCTCTACATCAGATTGGAGTGTAAGATCAGCGATTGAATATGTGAATTTATCTGACTTTAAAGTTAAATCCAAATTGCTCTCTGATAGTTTATTTTCATTTACTGAAATATTTCCAAAAAAATCCACCCGATTAGAATCAACTTCAAAATTACCATTCGTAATTTTTGCGAAATGATCACTGTAAATTAGCTCAGATGATAGATTGCTGAATTCAAAGGAATCATAAAAAAACCTTTCTCCGATAACTTTAATGTCGATTACTGGCGTTGTATAGTTACCGCTCAGCAGCACACGCAGATCAATACTGCCCGACAAATTTTCATCAAGGGAAACTAAGTCGAGATCGTCTATTTGAAAAGAAATATTCACATCCGAAACGTTGCTTAAATAATTTGATATATATCCATCGCATAATATCACATTATTATTCCATATAATTCTGGCATTTTTTCCAATTTTGAGAGAATCTGGGGCAAGCAATAATGTCACTTCTTTTAAAGAGATATTTTCATCCTGGAAAGTGCTTTCAATATTACTAATACAAACAATTCCCTTTGAGATTTCAGACAAAGTAGTTTCAAGCTCTGCATTGATTTTTGAGCTGATCAGGCTAGCATTGTTTGTGCTGATCTTTGGCACATCGTAATCTTTGACCAAAATTTTGAATTGATTTGCCTGCTTTGAATAAACTCCATCGAGCCCAATCGAACCCTCGTTTTCGGTCTGAAATGCAGACATTTTTATATGCCATTCTTTACCCTGCTGCTTTTGCAGGCTCGCATTAATTTTCTCCAGATTTTCTGAAAAGACAATTCCCCCATTACTGTTAACGCTCACTTTCCCATTTATGATTGAGATATAATTAAAACGAGTGAGTGTTTTTTCTAACGCTTCAATGTCAACAATCAGTTTTGTCTCCTCTTCATTGTATAAGGCATTATATATGATCTCCGGCGAAAAACAACGAATTTCTTTCAATGCTTGTGTGAATTGGAACTTATGCAGGATCAGCTGCCAGAAAGAATAATGAATATATAGTTGTTTTGCCTTGAATGTATAATCACCTTCCTTATGGGTGATTTCTATATCTGATATTTGAAGTATTTTTGATGTGACATTTAATGCTGAGAAGCTTATGGTCGCATTCAGTTCTCTCCCAATTGTTTTTGTAAGTCGGTTTTTTATATAGCTGTTCACGTCGAACAGATAGGTCATTCCCCAGAAAAAAAGGTTTATCATAATGATGATAAGGACAACTATCAGCAACCATTTTCTTTTTCTCATTGGTAAATAATTTTCTTGCTACTTAAGAGTCCACTCTAAAAAGTTCAATTTAAGAAAGCGAGAAACCGTTGAAACGGTTAATACTTTTTTTTGTTTCATTAACCACCAACTTAAGTTAGCGGTTAATAAGAAGATATGCACTTTTAACCGATTCATCGGTTTCCAAATATTTGAAAAATTTTCTAACATATTTTAAATCACAACCTTTTTAGACTAAGCTCTACTTACTTATTGCTTAGCTTATGAAGCTTACCGTACTCTAAATTATACACTTCATCAGCCCGTTTTGCAAGTTCTTGGTTATGGGTTACCAGAAGCACTGTAGTGTCAAAGCGTTCGTTCAAGCTCCATAGAAGGTCGGTCAACTCATTGCTATGGATGGAATCCAGGTTGCCTGTGGGTTCATCGGCGAGTACAATATCAGGATTATTTATCAGCGCTCTTGCTACAGCGACTCTCTGCTGCTCCCCACCACTCAACTGGTTCGGGTAATGATATCTTCTTTCAATAAGATCAAGCGACTTTAACAATTCCTCGGAAGCCATAATACTCTCTTTATATGATTTTCCGCAGATCATTTTGGGCATTGCCACATTTTCTACAGTTGTGAGTTCCGGAAGCAAATGATGAAATTGAAATACAAAACCGATATTCATATTACGAAAATGTGCCAGATCACTCTCATTAAAAGACCGTATGTTTTTTTCTTTGAAAATTATATTTCCGGAATCCGGCTGATCGAGGGTGCCTAAGATGTGAAGCAAGGTACTTTTCCCGCTGCCTGATAATCCGGTTATGGATACTATTGATCCTTCCTTCATAACGAAATCAAGATCATCGAGAACTGTTAAACGAGTTCTTTCGGTGCCCTCGAAATAACTTTTTGTGATATGCTGTGCCTGTAAGATCATTTGACCTCTCTATTTTTTTGAGATTCGAATAATTGATACTGCCTGGAGTTGCGAAATTTTCTGTAATGGAAAGTAGGATGACAGCGCAATTATTACTCCTGCAACAAGAATTATAGAAATAAAATCTATAGGTTGATTTTCTACTACGAGATGCTCGATCAGGTAAACATCACTTTCGATTTTGATTATATCAGTATGGGTCAGCAGCAGGGAGATGAGCAAGCCAAAAATCAACCCAAGCACAATGCCTGTAAATCCGATTATCATATTCCTTGAGAAAAATATCTTTTTCAGATCCCTGTTCGTTGTACCGAGGGCTTTTAGAATGCCTATCTCTTTTCTTTTATCGAGGATATGCATTGAAAGCACACTGGTCAATCCAAAGCCGGCAACCAACACGATGAGAGCAATGATGATAAAGATCACCCACTTCTCGAGCTTCAGCAGACTGAATAGATTTTTATTAAGACTTATCCAGTTGCTCACATTATAAGGATAAGAAAGCTTTTGTTGAATATGCGACGCTATTACATCAGCTTCCTCGATATATTCCTTTTGCAGTTTTACGGAAATTCCTGAATATTGACCTGAAACGGAAAGGAATTCCTGGGCAGTATTCATCGGCAAAAGCACAAGTGAATTGTCAAATTCGAACATTCCAGAAGAAAAAATTCCCGAAACTTCAACTTCAATAGACGAGGGTATCATACCTGCAAAAGTGACATCTGCATTCATTGGGGTGATCAGCTTTATCGTATCACCGACTGAAACCCGAAGCCGTTTGGCGATATTTTTTCCAATAACTGTAAAATCACCTTCCTGTTTATAAGCACCTTCGTCAATAAACCGTCCAATATCAGAAGTTTCTATCTCTTTTCCAAAATCAACTCCTCTCACAATAACTCCTGCAATATCAGCATCTCTCAATGCCATTCCTTCAGTGTATAAGAAAGGTGCATATGCCTGTACCGCTTCAAGAGTATCCAGCATTGATGCGACCCCTTGATATTCTTCATCATCAATAGTTTCACTGCCAAATTTAAGAATGTATATATGAGAATTCACTCCTAATATGATCTCTTTCATTGTATCATAGTAACCGCTGAATAGGGCGAGAGATACTGTTAATGCGATCACCCCGATCGTTATGCCGGCAATTGAAACGAGTGAGCTAAAGGAAAAAAAGTCCCTCTTACCCTTTATGCTGAAAAATTTCTTTAGAAAGAATCTTTGAAAATCCATTTAAGTTTTAAAAAGAGGAAGTCAAAGCTTCCTCTTTCTCAGTTTATAAAAGTTATGTATTTTATTGGGTGACGGGGATACCTTTGAAAGACACCTTAAAATCACGATTCACCGAATCCCACAAGCCAAGGTTGAGAAGTGTAATGACCTCGATCGGACTCTTAATATCCTTAAAGATCAATTTTGCCTTTGTGGGTACATCCTGCACAAGATTATGCGTAAGGTTCCGGGTTTCTGTTTTGTTTGCGAATTCAAGATTTGATGGCATATATTCATTACCTTCAGCATCATATGCTTTGGTGTTATTTTTGATGATCGTGAGTTCGCGTTCGGAAATCATATTTGTTATAGATAATGTTATGGTTAGTGTCTGTTGAGTATACTCGCATTCTGTTATCTGAATTCTGTAATCGTTGAACTCGATCACAAAAGGTTCATCACTTTTCGGAACTACTTCCTGCGTTTGTTCCTGCAACACAGGCATGGTCTTTTTCTCCACCATTATATAGTTGAAAACAGTATTTGTGGGAGAAACATAGACTGTATCCATGATCTCTTTATAACCTTCTGCCATAAGAAATATGACATATTCTCCGGGAAGCAGATTGCCTTTCGATTGCTCCCAAGTTAACCCGTTCACTATGATCCGGGCATCTTTCGGCTCGACATTGATCGTTACATCAACATCTTCAAACGTTGCCAGGCGCACATAATAGGTTGTTCCTATCTTCAAACCACCCTTTGGCACATCGACTGTCAAAGGAACAAAACGGGATGACTGGAAAGTGATATTGTCTTCTCTTGAAGACACATAAAAGTAGAATTCATCTTCGTCAATGTTCTCTTTTTTATAGACTTTCTGCTTAAGGGAAAGATCGATTGGTTTATCTACTTCAACCTTAATAACAGAGCAGTAATTCATATCCATATCAGTGATCGGTTCCATTTCTGCTTTGAAATCAGCTGGTAATTTCCTGAATTCTTCCAGCTCAAACCTCATCGCAAAAAGGGAAATCGAAAAAATGAGCGAAAATGCAAGTACGCACAATACTAAAATGCCAAACTTTTTCATTAAAAACTCCTTTTAAATTTGCGTTTTTCATATCTTAATGATGTGTTTATTTTGTCAATAATAAGTATAATATTTATTAATCTCTTTTTTTAATAAGGATAAAAAACAATCTCCCATCATCTTTTTCAGCTACTACAACGAATCCATTTTTTTTTGCTGCCATCTTGATATCATGAACAGGGGGTAAAAAATCATCCTTTACTGCTTTGTGTTTTCGAGCATGCATTTCATTGATCTGGGTACGGGAATCCGAATGAGCAATAAGTAAAGTTCCGTCCCGATCTAATAAGTCAAAGCATTTCTGAATAAATTTTTCTTTATCCTCGAAATGCGGGAAGCATGAATAGCATATAATTGAGTCAAAGAGTTCTTTTGTAGCAATTTCAAAAAAATTCCTGATTACAAAACTCACATTTGTGTATTCTTTTTGAGGAAATTTCTCCTTTGCCTTCTTAATCATATTTTCTGCATAATCAAGAGCAGTTATCCTGCCCGTATTTCCGATTCTCTGTAATATATGCGGAATAAGAATTCCTGTCCCTGTGCCAACATCAAGGACACGATCTCCTCTTTTCAAAGGTAAAATCTCAAAAATCTCTTCCAGTTTTACTTCATCATGTTTACAAAGCTTATCCCATGCAGTTGCATTGTGCTCAAAAAAATCTTTTCTTCTATGATGTCTTGAACTCATAAATGTACAAAAAGGCTTTATAAAATTCCGATTGAATGAAGAAGGGATTTGAATAGAGTATTGATTTTTTCTTTATTATCTTTTTATGAAATTGCTCTTTCGGGATATCATAATCAGGCAGATCGTCAGTTGCACGCCTGTTGTCAAAAAAGAGATTATCCTTGATTTCAAAATTTTGCGGTACTTTATGCATTGCAAGAGAGGTTTGATAACAATAGTAATCCGGGGAATCATATTTTTCATTTTGCCCGGACGTTACAACGATGTTCCCAATCAAGCTGCCGGACTCGGTATCTTCATTTGATTTCGTGATTGAAATTCCACAAGCACCTACATTATAAATAATATTATTGCTGATATAAGCCCTGGGATTACCTTTGCCTGCATCCCAAAATGCGATCCCCCACGTGACCATATCTTCAACAATATTATTTTCAACCTCACAATCAGCATCGACAAAAATACCTAACCCTTTCCAGTATCGCGCAATGTAATTATACTTGATTTTTGCCCGGGCATTCCAGGTTACACCAATAGCAACACCCCTTCCGCCTTCTGGCAAACGTCCCGTTGATTTATCTACACCATCGATTTTATTTCCTATGATCTCCGCGTACGCATCTCTATACAGCGCAATACCATCCCATGAGTTTCTCAGAATTTCGTTTCCGATAATTGTCATATGAGAATTTTCCCGTCCGCAAATTCCCATTACACCTGAAATATGTTTCGAGATCAATAATGAATCACCGAGATTATCTTGAATTGTACTATTTCTAATTGCAATATCACTATTTGAGACTACGATCGCTGCATCGGTTGCCATCTGTGCTGTATCACGAATTGTACCGGTAATCGTAAGATTTTCAAGAACTCCATTTTGTAGATCCTTGATATAAATACCATATCCGGCATGTGTATGAATAATTGCGGACCTGTCACTCGGTCCGATTATTGAAACATTTTTCCCAGAAATTGTAATCCCTCTCGTGGCAGAAATTGCTGTATTGGGATCCTGGCAGTTACCACATGTTTGGTCGATAAAATATTCAGGGGTGAGATGATAATCACCGGATTCCAAAATTACTCTAATATTTTTTTGAGGTTGCGAAAATAATTCTTCAAGTGCTTCACTATCTGTAATGATATATGTGTTTCGTTTAGTGGTACAGCTTGCGAGGAGCCCAATCATTAGAAGCAAGACTATACACTTCTTCATAGTGTTTACCTCAATCCTTCTAAAAATTGATAAACTTTAAAATCTGAAAAGGCATAAGCTTTTCTGATCTTATGAAAACAATTATGAATTTTGACGAGTATATTCTGTGTGTCCATCTTCCTGGAAGTGGTCATCAAAGTAATTGTCTGAGTAACTTCAAAAAGAATGAAAAACTCGTCAAAAGCTTCTTTTTTAAACCAGAGAGTGACATCAAACCTGTTAAACTCAAGCAGCTCTCTTACTTCTTCAATTTCAAAAAGTTTTTCGATGAAAGAGTAGCAGGTTTCTGTTTCAAAATGCTTCCACAATTCCTGTTCCGAGATAAGGAACTTGATCAATCTTGTATAGGCACTCCCAAGATCCGATTGAGTATAGACATTGATCTTGTCAATGATTTGATCGTCTAAACCGTATTCTTCAATGAAGCTTCTGCCTATCCGTCTTAGGACAAGCCATATATAGAGAACATAGAACTGATCGTGGCTGATGGTGAATTTTTCATCAAGAAGAGAGATGGTTTTCAGG
Source organism: Candidatus Celaenobacter antarcticus (assembly GCA_030765865.1). GTDB lineage: Bacteria > Cloacimonadota > Cloacimonadia > JGIOTU-2 > JGIOTU-2 > Celaenobacter > Celaenobacter antarcticus. The sequence continues at coordinate 9,293 of JAVCDK010000052.1, forward strand.
GCATCCTGCCTGTACATTTCAATCATATCATTTACCTTAAAAGGTTTCTCAACCTTTGAACCGAGGGAGTGCAAAAAGATTGAAAATTTATTCAAAATTTTATCAAGCATTGATTTGTCATCTGATACTGAGAACATCTTTAGGAAGGTATCTTCTGAAACAAGTGAATCAAAGCTCTCGTACATTGCTTTGTGCATGTTCCTTTTCCGTTCCTTTTCCAAATTTTTTACTCCCCCCCCCTGAAGATAGGAAGACAATTTTTTATACGATTCATTATTGTCATCATGAACTATTCGGAAATCCATAAACACCGCATATTTGAAAGCCCCAAGTTCTAGAAAAAGTCCATATTCGCGCAACTCTTTTGCATTTCGAATATATTCTCGATCCTGTATCACATCTCTGAATATGATAAAAATATTTTTCTCGTCCGGGACATCAAAAATTTCTGCAAGATTTTTTCTCAGCCAGGTCGTTTCTCCGCCTCCATCTCTTTCTGCATAGTACGTCCAGTGAATCCATCCCCTTGTATTCTCAAATTTATTATGAAAAATTACAAGTGATTTTTTTTGATCATACTTATTGGAATAGGCAAACACATTTTCATCTGTATTGCCATCATGGTTTGTAAAATCAAAAAGGTGAAAATGTTCAACGTCAGAAAACAAATATCTCTTTCGAAGTAAAGGAAATATCTCTCTTTTATGTCTTTCAATAAAGTCAATGTGCTCCTGCTCTTTCCATTTCGGCTTATAAAATTCCATGCCATACCGTTCGTGAAATCCCTGCACTTGTCCGTGAGCAAACATCGGCAAGCCCGGCATGGTGCTCATCATGATGCATACTCCGAAATATTTATCATCCGAACCAAATTGTGCAACAGCGGTTTCTTCATCCGGATTACTCATGAAATTCACAAAGCGTTTTAAAATTTGAGGATCGAATTCGAGCACGTTTTTGATGGACTGCCAGTAATTACTGTTTTCTTCCCTTTTCAGCATATTCATAAAGGCACTGTTATAGACGCGGTGCATACCGAGCGAACGAACGAAATAGCCCTCCATCATCCAGAATGCTTCTGCAAGAAGCAGCGTGTCAGGAGCTTCTTTAGCAACTCTTTCAACCACCTCTCTCCAGAATTCTACAGGCATGAATTCATTAAATTTCTGTTTTGACATACTGTATTCTGCCCGGCTTGGGATATCGCCACCTGTTCCCGGTTCGGGGAACCAGAGTCTTTGAAAATGCTTTTTGGAGAGCGTCATTGCAGCATCAAATCGAATTATTGGAAACTGCTGAGAAATTTGCAGTATCTGATTAATTACTGCTTCACGGACTTCTGGTAAAAGGTAGTTCAACTGTGCCGTATCATTCCATGGAAAACTCGTGCCGTCATTTCCATGATATACATAGCGCGTTTTCCCATCCCGATGATCGATATATTTGAAAACGACTGCTGCATCGGCATGATCATAATAATGATCTTCAAGGTATATTTCCACGTTGGGATGATCTGATAAATTTTCTCCGTTAAAAGTGTAGGATGGAAAGGGTGAATGTGAACTTTGAATGAACCAGTCCGGATGCTCGTACATCCAATCCGAATCAATTGCCATATGATTTGGCACCATATCGCAGCCAAGTCTGATACCATATTTCCAAGCTCTTTCAGATAAAATATACAGGGATTCTTCCCCTCCAAGAGAATGGGCAATCTGATAGCGTTTCAAAGAATATGCAGAAGCAAGTGCGTCAGTGTTTCCCATGAGATGCTTTATACGTTGGGATGCTCGACTGCGTTCCCAAATACCGATGAGCCACAATCCCGTAAAACCGCTTTGTGCAAGAAGGTACAGCTCTTCATCTGGTATCTGATCAAGTTTTGTAATATCCCGCTTGTACCTTTCACTTAACTGATCAAGCCACACAAAAATATTCTTTGCCAGAAGTACAAGCGAAGGCATCCAATCTCTATCAGGAGAGAATCTCTCGGGTTCTTCCCATTCAGATATAAAGGAGTATAGCTTACTTTCACCCGGACCTGTAAAGCCCCATTTTTCTTCTTCTTTGAGAAGATCTAAAGCTTTCAATAATATCGTTTTCTGATCACCTAAATATTCAGTCCAATTTTCATTAATATATTCAAGCTGCCTCTTGAGAGAGTTCGGTGCATGTTTTATTGGTTTCAGGATAAAATCGAATATTATTTCCTTGTCAGTTCCAAAATATTTTCTTGCGTTAGTAAAAATTACCTCATCACTTTTTGGTTCATCAATTTCATACAGATCTTTATAATTCCTCATAATTGGGTTTTGATCGAAGAAATAGTATTTAAGCAATTCTCCAAAGTTTTCTTGAACTTTACCAACGGTATGTTCTATATTTTTTTTTAGATACCAATCAAATATATTTTGGTAAATATCCCCAAGTAACATCATTCCAAATAATTCACCTGCCTTTGCAGCTTTATCAGGATGTTGGGACACATTCCTTTTCAGGTTCATTTGGTATACAACTGTTCTGAGAATTGAGAAGTTGTCCGTTGATAAACGATCAATCACGTTAATCACCGGAAGCTCTTTCAAATAGTCTTTGGATTTGTTACTCAAGCACAAACCTCTCATTGAATTCTCCGTTTCAGTCTTTAAAAAAAGACTATCACATCCTAAAATTTTTGGTAACTTTTTATATTGAAATCATCTTGTCAACTGTTATACGGTAATTTATCATCCTTTCCATCAAAGTTGAGAATACTTGACACCATTCGCATAATATCGGGAAAGAAATATATGAAAAAATTTTATCTGCTCCTCGTGCTTATGCTTTGCATTATTCCAAGATTTGCCCTTGCACAAGAGGACCCAGATACCACCGCTATTTCTCTTGATTCTCTTGACTATTCAGCGAGAAAGATTATATACAATATTGATAAAGAACAGATAAAACTCATAGAAAAAGCATTCATAAGATATCATAATTCCTATATTAATTCCGACTCAATGAATATTGATCTTGATAAGAAAATTGCACTTTCTCAGGGGGAATCTGAGCTCTTTGACGGGGAGCAAAAGATATATGGCTCAACAATTTATTATAATATTGAGTCCGAAGAGGGATTGCTTTTTGATGGGAGGACGAAATTTGAAGATGGTTATTATGCTGGTACTAAGATCCGAAAAGTTGGAAAGGATGTCTTGGACATAGATAATGCAAAATTTACTACCTGTGAGGATGAGTCCCAGTATTTCATCTTTAGTCCGAAATTCCGAGTTTTCCTTAATGAGAAAATCGTTGCAAAACCGGTTGTTCTTTATATAAATTATTTCCCAATACTAGTGCTTCCATTTGCCACTTTTCCGATTAATCAGGACAGGAGATCAGGTTTTCTGCTGCCTGAGCCAGGCTACAGTAACACTGAAGGTAAATTTTTAAAGGATATAGCATATTTCCTCGCTTTGAGCGATTATGCGGATATGCTTTTTTCGATTGATCTCATGGAGTTAACAGGAATTGAATTCAGGTATAGGGCTCGCTATATTAAAAGATATATTCTTGAGGGTAAGATCGATTCGCGCTTTTTTTATTACCATGAGCAACTTAATGATAATTACCGATTGCGATGGTCAATCGACGCGTATCACAAACAAATATTGTCTCCATACAGCGATCTGAGTCTGAAGGCGGATTTTGTGAGCGATGCCGACATTCGTAAAACCAGTGATGATCAGGAAACACGAATGGACCAGTCACTTCATTCGTGGATTTATTATTCCTATGCTAAAAACAAGAAAACGTTCAACACCACCCTTGATTATAAGAAAGATCTCATTGATAAAGATCAGACCTATTACTCAAAAATATTTTATTCAACAAGTAATTCCACTTTCAAGTTAACGGGCTATTGTGATTTCCGTGCTTATACATACCCCCAAAAGACTGATAATATGACCTTGAAACTTCCCTCGATCTCATTCAGACTATACCAAATGAACCTGGCAAAAATGCTTAATAAAAAAGTATCAGAATCATCAATATTAAATAAAATCAAATTTTCCTATAATAATATATTTTTGCATTATGGAACATTGGACACGGATGATCCAACTCTTGCACAGCTGCTCTACAAAGACACCTATGATTCGCTTGGCAATTATATCTCAGAGCATCGAGAAGGGATCAAGCATTATCTTTCTTTGAGATATAATCACGATCTTTTAAAATATTTTAAATTTCAGCAAACCTTTAATTATAACGAGATATGGGAAAATAAAGATAAAAACAACAAAAAGTTTGTCCGCGGGTATGACTACAACAGTACAACAAGTATTTCTACTAATATTTACGGAGTATTCACCTTTCCTAAAGGCAGACTTAAAGCCCTTCGACATATTATCTCCCCAAGTATTTCTTATACGATGCATCCTGATTTTTCTTCTAACGATAGATTTTATAACTTCTCTTCAATATCGATATCGAAAGCAAATCGATCGGAAAAAATTTCGCTCGGACTTACAAACAAACTACAGGCAAAGGTTATTGATAAGCAAGGAAAGCTCAAGAAACTCAACAATCTTTTCACATGGACATCTTCTCTGAACTATGATTTCCAGAAAAAACCGAAAGGATTTAGCACTCTAACCCACAGCATAACTACAATGCCATTCAATGTAGCTTTCGGATCTACGACCCTGAATTTCTCCAATAATTTCAGGGGTGTGCAGGATTTTTACACGATGAATCTGACAAATTATGAACTTTCTGCTACATTATCTTTGAAAGGAAATTTAGATTATATGAATTATTATCCTGTGAAACCAACTTTTAACATGAAAGGCATCAGTGCTGATGATGAGTGCTGTAATGGTTCCAAGAAACTGGAAACCAAGCCATGGGATATTACTTCATCCTTTACATATAAAAAAAATACTACAACAGGTTACTACAGTTCCGGGTTGCACAACACGCTTCATGTCAACCTGACAAAGAACTGGAATCTTACTTACTCGAATTATTATAACTTTAAAGAGAAAGAGCTCATTAGCCAGAGCATTGATGTATATCGTGACCTTCATTGCTGGCAGCTTAAGTTCAGTTGGGATAAATCCGGCACGTATTGGTCATACCGGCTCGAGATACAGGTTAAGAAACTTCCCGATTTGAAATTCCTTCAAACAGATAGTAAATCATATTATTAGTATCTTATCAATAAAATTCGTGTAATTTTGGGCAGAAAATTTTTACTATGCCTAAAATTGCTTTTAGAAAGGCTATTTAAATGACTAATTACAAATTTATAATTTCTAATAAAATTTCAAATTTCCAATACCAAATATAAAAAGATTAGTCATCAGAGATTTTGTTTTGGTATGTTTTGACACTTAGGCTTTGTCATTTTATTTGACATTAGTCCCGACAGGTCGGGAGGATTTAGAAATTATTTACTTTATTACTTATTAATTTTTATGTTTGGTTCTGGTTTGCCCAGGTTAGGATACCTTATGAAAAACATCATTCTTATTGGAATCATTTCCCTTCTTATAATGATAAGTTGCGGTGAGAACAATATTTACCATCCAACTCCAGACCCATCAGTTGATAGTGTTTCCTACGGAACGGAGGCGACCTTTGATATTATGACGTGGAATATTCAAAATTATCCCAAATTCGCTACAACGACAAATAATCTTGTCTCCCGAATAATTGAATCCCTGAAAATTGATCTTATCGCACTTCAGGAGATTGAATCAAATGCTTATTTCCAATTACTTATAGACAGTCTTCCGGGATGGAATGGCATCCGCTCAACAACTGCCCACGGCGGTGAAGATCTGCTTGTCGCCTACATATATAATACCTCATCAATTTCTGTTCAAAACAGTTATGAAATCTACGAGAATAACTCTATTGCTTTCCCGAGGGCACCCTTTGTTATTGAATGTACATGGAAAGGAATATCTGTCGTTGTGATAAACAACCACCTTAAATGCTGCGGTAATGGAATCATTGAAGATGATGAATGGGATGAAGAAAAAAGGCGACAGGCAGCAAGTGAAAGCCTTCAGGTTTTTATCGACAGCACATATCCTTCAGATAGAGTAATCGTTTTAGGCGATCTTAACGACAAAATTAACGATCCTCAGTATCAGAATGTATTCTGGAATTTTATCGAAGATGACCTTAATTATAGCTTCGTTGATATGAGTATTGCTGAAGGTTCAAATTTCTGGTGGTCCTGGGGAGATGGCTCCAGTCATATCGACCATATTCTCGTTACGAACGAACTTTTCACAAATATACTGGATGTACAAACATTGCGCCTGCAGGATTCTTTTGATGGTGGTTGGAATGAATATAATCTATATATTTCTGATCATGTTCCAGTCGCGATGCAGTTAAATTTTAAGAAATAAAAAAATGGGAAGAACCCGAGAGTTCTTCCCACAATTATATCAACAATTTAATATTATTCTTCTGAAGGTTCCTCTTCTTTAGCTGCCTTCTTAATCTCAGATGCTTTTTCCTCTTTTTGTCGCCTATGATCTTTGATTTTCTCCAAATGATCCTGCACAAAAGCATTCACTTCTTCTTCATCTCTGCCAAAAAAATACGTCTTGACGCTGAAGATCAATCTTCTATTCTCTTTATCAGCTTCAATCACTTTTACCGGGATCACTTCACTCTTATCAAATGCCAGCTCCGGCTCTTCCAATCCGGGAATACCAAGATGCGAAGTTGGGATAAATCCTTCAATTTCCGAATCTTTATCTGCGAGCACAAGTGCCCCTTTGGAAATTATTTTGATCACCTCGATCTCATGTTCTGAGTTTATAGGGAAACGTTCTTCAATCTTCTCCCATGGATCATCGTGAAGCTGCTTTAGTCCAAGTGCAATCCTCTGCATGACCTTATCAATAGAAAGCACGACAGCAGTTACTTCCTGTCCTTTTTTCAGTATTTCGCTGGGATGCATGATGCGCCTTGTCCAGGAGAGGTCAGAAATATGGATAAGCCCATCTATATCTTTTTCGACTTCCATAAAAGCGCCGAAATTTGTAATATTTTTAATCTTGCCTGTTACAGTTGATCCGACAGGATGCGTCACACCAATAGTCAACCAAGGATTGGGTTCAACCTGCTTTAATCCAAGAGAAATGCGGTGCTCTTCCTTATCAACATTGAGCACGATAGCATTGACGGCATCAGCAACCTTCAGTATCTGCTTTGGGTGAGTGATTTGCTTTGTCCATGACATTTCAGAAATATGGATCAAGCCCTCAACACCTTTTTCAAGCTCCACGAAAGCTCCATAGTTTGTGATGTTCGTCACTTTGCCTTCAACCTTTGAACCTTCGGGATATTTTATCTCAATATTTTTCCATGGGTGAGGAACAAGTTGCTTGAGACCCAAAGAAACTTTTTCACTATCCTTATTAAAATCAAGGACTTTAATTTTTATTTTATCTCCAATATTCAACATATCAGACGGATGTGTTATATGTCCCCATGACATGTCTGAAATGTGAAGCAAACCATCAATTCCACCAAGATCGACAAAAACACCATACTCCATGATATTTTTTACAATACCGTCAATTTCTGCATCTATATGAAGCTTCTTCATGAGATCTTCTTTTTTCTTTTCGAATTCTTCTTCAATCACGATTTTTCTGGAGATTACGATATTTTCTTTTTCGCGGTTATAATTAATGATCCTGAAATCCAGTTCTTTACCAACAAAATGATCGAGATTGGGTAAAGTTTTTGTGGAGACTTGAGAGGCTGGAAGAAATGTATTTATACCCTTAACATCAACAATGAGTCCACCTTTTACTCTTTTAACAACAGTACCTGTTACAATTTCAGCAGTCTTTGATTTTTCTTCAAGCTCCTTCCATGTTTTTTGAATGTCTGCTCTTTTCTTTGAGAGGAAGGGTCTGCCGTTTCTGCCCTCGCGATTGATGATATACACAAAGACTTTATCACCGACATTGACCTCCCCATTCTCATCAAATTCACTAATGGGCACAACACCCTCTGCTTTAAAACCAATATCAATTAATACTTCTGTCTGATCAACTCGAATAATATTACCTTCAACAATATTTCCCGAACGAACAGTCTCCATTGTCTCTTCGTACATCTTGATTTGATTCTCAAGAGATGTCATGTCCTCAGTTTTTACCTCTTCCTTTTTTTTCTTAGATTTTTTTTCTTTCTTCTCTTCTTTTTTAATCTCAGGCTCGGGAACTACTGGTTCTGATTGTTCTTTTACATCTTTGGATTTTTCTTCAGCTTCGGCCGGAACTTCTTCACTAATTTCCTCTTCAACAACGACTTCTGGAACATCTTCGGGTTTTTCATCTTTGGGAGTTTCTTCCGGTTCTTCGGGTTTGTCTGGTTCTTCTTTAGCAACTTCCTCTTGAACTTGTTCAATAGAAACTTCTTCTACTTCAACAGTTTCCACAACCTCTTCATCTACTTCCTCAGTAATTTCGTCTTTCTTTTTCTCCTCAACCGTCTCTTCTTTTACCTCTTCTTTGATTTCTTCTTTTCCTACAGTTTCTTCAACTGCTTTTGTTTTGTTTTCTTCTTTTTTTTCTACCTTAGAAATTTCTTCTTCCTTAGTTTTAGCTTGTACGTTATCAGCCATTTTTCCTCCACGATGAGGAAGCCTACTTTGTAAGTTTGCAACAAATAGACCCTCTTATTTCGTTTCATTGATTTTTTTTATTTTTTCTTTCACACTGTTTATTATCCAATTAGGTGTCGAAGCACCTGCAGTGACTCCAACATTGTCAACATTCTTAAACCACACATTTTTCAACTCATCTTCTGTTTCGATATGAAATGTCCTGCAACCTTCTGCACGAGCTATCTCTGCAAGGCGTGTCGTATTTGCGCTATTTTTCCCGCCAATGACGATCATGATGTCAACTTTCTGTGCTAAATTTCTTGTAGATTCCTGCCGAAGTATGGTCGCATTACATATTGTTTTCACCACATGCAGCTCTTCACAGAGATTAATAAGCTTCTTCGCGAGACGCTCGAACTTCTCTTCACTTTGAGTGGTTTGTGCAATCAGGGCGACTTTTCCCTTTGTGGGTTTTGGAAATTCTATATCAGGATTTGTAACCACAACTGCCGAATCATCAATATAGCTGAGCAATGCTTCAACCTCAGGATGATTAATTTCCCCAAGAATATATAATTGATATCCATCTCCAGTTAATTTCTGAGCGTATTCCTGAGCTTTCTTTACAAATGGGCAGGTCGCATCTACAATATTCTTACCTTGTTCTATAAGTTTTTTATAATTATCAGCAGTTATTCCATGGGAACGAATTATAATTGTTTCTTCAGATATATCATTTATATCATCAACAGACTGGATCCCCTTTTTTTTCAATAATTCGACCATCTGCGGATTATGTATTATTGGACCAAAGGTAACTGTTTTATTGTGATTTTGAGCAGTTTCAGTTGCAATTTGTATCGCTCGTTTTACCCCAAAACAGAATCCCGAATGCTTGGCAGTCTCAATTTTCATCTGATGTACCGTTGATCCTGTTTAAAATAATAGTTGCTAACTGTCTATATTCACCCTCTTTAACCCTGGATTTATATTCATCTGCATAAAGGGGTTTCCTGAATATAAAATAAAGATTCTTCTTCCTAAAAAAACAAGCCCAAAGATCATTAGCATTTTCAATATGAACTGGATAAATGGGCGCATTGGTTTCCCATGCAAGCTTTGCAATACCGGGTTTTGCAGTGAACGACTTCCTGCTTCCTTCAGGAAAGATCATGATATTATTTTTATCTTCTAAAAGCTTAATAAATTTCTGAATCGTACCGCGAGTAAAGCCAGCACGACGAACGGGGATTGCGTTTAAATAACCGATCAGCGCTCCAAATATTTTATTTTTAAAAAGTTCTGATTTTGCCATGAAATAGCATTCAAATGGAAAAATCGACGCAAGAAAAGCTGGATCTAAAGCACTTTGATGATTCGCACAGATGATGCACCCTTTCTTGAAGCGGATCTCTTTCATTCCCGTGATCTTAAGATTCCAAAGAAAGTGCATTAGTGTTTTGACAAATGTAATAGTAAGTCTATAAAAAAATTTCATTTTTTAATTAAGCCAAAAATTTTATTGACCTGCTGTTGAATACTCAGGTTAGTTGTGTCTATCTCGATTGCATCCTCAGCTTTTTTGAGGGGAGCAATTTTTCTTGTGCTATCTCTTTTATCACGAAATGCAAGTTCCTCTTTGATCTCAATAAGCGTTTTCTTGCCAAGTCCTTTATTTTGATTCTCTGTCCAGCGGCGTTTTGCGCGCTCTTCAATTGATGCGACAAGGAAAAATTTAAAATCTGCATTAGGAAATACAACCGTACCGATATCTCGCCCATCCATCACAATTGACTGTTTTTCCGACATTTTTCTTTGCAACTCGACCATTCGCTTTCTAATTAAACCTTCGGCTGCAATAGTTGATGAATAGTTTGTTATTTCCGGTTCCCGTATCTTTTTAGAAACATCTACGCCATTAAGAATGATCGTATTTTCACTCCTGTCACGCGAAGGCACTATTTCAATACTAATTCCTAACAAGGCTTTTCTCAGTAATTTTTTATCATCAAAATCTATTTCGTTCTGCAACAAAAATAGTGCAACTGCACGATACATTGCTCCTGAATCCACATAAATACAATTCAACTTTTTTGCGAGCTGCTTTGCAGTAGTGCTTTTCCCTGAACTTGCAGGACCATCAATTGCCACAATTATTTTTTTCATTTTCATATATAGTTTGGCATAAAATCAAATAGGATACATTTTCGTCAATTTTTAACGCTTCTGAAGTTCAAAATAATTGACACAAAATTGGAGGGGGTCGGTAAATCAAAACAATAAATTTTGAAAAGATATAATGAATCATTTTATAATATTTGCAATATCCTTCGTATCAGTTTTTTTGCTGACCTTTCTAGTCAGAAGAGTTGCGGTCGAGCTCAATTTTATTGATAAGCCGGAAGAAAGAAAATTTCATAAAACCCCGACTCCGCTCATGGGTGGGCTTGCAATATTAATTGGAATGATTTGCACTTTTTTCCTTTCATTCTTTATTTGTATAAACCTGATACCACCTGTTCAAAATGTTCTTTATTTTTTCATTGGACTCTTCCTGGTTTGCGTTCTTGGTCTATGGGATGACTTTCGTGGCATGACTCCCTATGTTAAATTTTCTGCACAATTTATAATAGCTCTAATCCTGATAATTGGAAACGATTATACCACACTGGTCGGTCCATGGTTTGTAACTGTGCCGATTTTAGTTACTTGGATGGTTGGCTTGATGAATGCGCTGAATTTCCTTGATAATATGGATGGAATCACTGCGGGATTAGCTTCGATACTTGGCTTGGGATTTTTTGCTTTGGGTATTCTCACAAGCAATCATTTCATCTCTTTAATTTCAGTAATATTTATTGGAGCAACATTGGGATTCCTTCTACATAATTTCCATCCTGCAAAGATATTTCTCGGTGATGCCGGAAGTATGCTTATTGGATACACACTGTCTTCCCTTGGTATCGTTTTGTTAACCGAACTGCCAAAGAATTTCTCGCTATTCCTCCCAGTTCTCCTGCTTTCATATGCAATTTTTGACATCTCGTTGGTCAGCATCACTCGCAAAAGGGATGGAAGACGGGTATTTCAGGGAGGAAAGGATCATTCAACCCATAGAATTGGTACTGCAACTGGATCCGTGCGCGTAACCGCAGTCATGGTTTATTTAATAAATATATTATTAGTGCTCATTACAGTTATTGTATACGAGACTTCCAGCCAGTGGGTTATTTTAATAACAACAGTTTTATTTGCACTTGTTTTCCTCTTTTTCGGAGGAAAGTTAGACCAAATACCAATATTGATATCACGAAATCAACTACGAATTAAACCTTCTCATGATAGTACGAAATAAACATTTTTTCATATTAATTTTGATTGGAACTTTCCTTCTTTCCTGTACCAATCTTCCCTATAAGAAATCAGTAAAAATTCTCAAAGAAGGAAAATTTTCTGAAGCCGTTCAGGAGCTTGATGCATATATTGAAACCTCAAAACACCCAGCATTTAAAGAAAAAGCAAAAGAACTTCGATCTCAAGCATATTATCAGCTTGGTTTGCAGGAATATAAAATAACAAATTATTTTGAGGCATCTGAGTACTTTTTCCTCGCAAATTCATCTAAAGCGGACTCCCTTCTTGATAACTGTTATTTCGAAATAGCTCAAGTTGCATTGGATGATCTGGATTATCTCAAGGCATCCGATTATCTCTCCTTTATTATTTTTCATCTTCCGGAATCGGAAAAAATGCCGGAAGTACTGTATGCTCAAATCCTTATACAGATAAATTATTCTAAAGATATACATGCCGCGTATGTGACATACCAAATCTTACAAAATATATTTCAACCTTCTAACGCCTTTGCGCAAGCAACAATAATCGTTAATTCGTTTATGCCTTTATTGATCGAGGAAGCACAGGTACAATGGGATAACGAATGGTATGCAGAAGCTTTGGATAAACTTTTTCTCTACCTTGATTACCCCGCAGACTTCATTACAGAAATTAAAAATATGATTGGAAATGTTTACTATACATGGGCTGTTTCATTGCTTCATGATAGAGAGCTGGATAATGTACAGACTTATCTCATTTATTCAGAAGAATATAATCCCGAACTTGCAGATCAGGTAAATGATAAATTAATTGAGCTCGCATCAATATACATTGCTCGCGGTGATAATCTTCTCTTGGAAAGAGATATTGACAACGCAATAAGTTCATATCAAAAAACTTTGGACATTATCAAAGAATATCAAGTTGCATATAACAAAATAGCTCGCGCTCAAGAATTTGCCCGTAGAATTGCTCAAGCAGCTCAGCTTGTTGAAGAAGGAGATGCACAATTTGATAATGCAGAATATACTGCAGCTTATGACTCGTACTCGGAGGCATATAAATTTGATAGTATCCCACAAATTTATGATAAAATCAACTTAGCTTACACCTGGACAAGAATTTCAAATGATCCTGAACAATATGCCATTGAAATAGTAAAACAGTACAACGATGGAATTATTCCTGACACAATTGATGATTTAGAAAGCACAGCACAAAATAATTATTCACGGCAGGATATCCGCATTACACCATGGCAGGTTTTCCAAACAGCTACCCGAAATAGTTATGAAATCCGTTATACTATTGTAATACCTGATAGAACCTATTTTCTCCGCTGGCTTGTGCGCCTGGAAACAGGAGAAGTGGTTCCTCTCAATGACGCAACAGACGAATTATTGGCATCATGAAAAAAATATTGTTCATCATCATACTTTTTGCTCTTTCACTTCCACTTCATGCAAAAGAGCCAGGCGGATTTGATAGCGATGCTATCTTGCAAAAAAATATTAAATATGGCTGGGATAATGCAACCAATTGGGAAAACTCCAGAAAAGATCTGCAAGAAAATATGGCTGTTTTCAAGCAGTGGGATAACAAAAAACAATCCCATCTCACAAACTGCCTGAAATCAATGATCGCGCCCGGATGGGGTCATTTTTCCACAGGAAATTATCTGAAAGGCGAGATTCTTTTAGGACTGCAAGTCTTATTAGCCGGGAGTGCCTATTATTTTTATAATCAATCACAAGACTATTACGATAAATATAAAAACGCTCATCAGATAGATGAGATCAATCAATACTATATAGATGCGAACTCCTCTTACCGGACATCGGGTATTCTTGTCGGTTTGTGGATAATCGTATGGGGTTACACCGTACTGGATACGATCCAGTCAACAGAGAATTATAATCGCAACCTCTGGTTTACCTTGTATGATGAATACATGAACGGCAAGATATCTGTAACTGCTCAAGGCATACAAATACGTTTTTAGTAATTATGAAAAAGTATTTAATATATTTTATCCTACTTGCGCTATCCGCTACCTTGATCCTATCCTGTTCTCTTAGCAGGAATAATCCCCTGGATCCGATTGGAAATCCGGATGTTTTTGCACCACCGGTTGTTCAGATCGATACACTGAACACAAGCCCTGACCTTATCAAATGGTATGTAGCAGTGACCAAAGAGGATAGTCTAGCCGACGGATATTACATTTATGCCGCTTTCCAAGATAATTATTTCGGGACTTATGACCGGGTGGGAAAAAATATAAGCGCCTTTGACACAACCTTTTCAAAGGATATCGTAAGTCATGATTACGTGTGGTTCAAAATCACATCCTACAATATTTTCGAAAGCGATACATTAGAAGGAAAATTTTCGCAAATCACTCAATAATATGTCTTCATCCATTCTTAACACGCTGAACAAGAAACAGCGGGATGCTGTTCTTGCGACTGAAGGACCGGTGCTGATCCTTGCCGGTGCAGGAAGCGGAAAAACTCGCTGCATAGTACACAGAATTGCCTATCTCATATCAGATAAAAAAGTCAACCCACATAATATTTTGGCAGTCACTTTTACAAATAAAGCTGCAAATGAGATGAAGAAACGTCTGCAGGATCAGTTCAATATAGATATTCGCTACTTATGGGTTGGCACTTTTCACTCGATGTGTGCTCGAATTCTAAGAACCGAATCGCAATACCTGCCCGTCACACAGAATTATACCATTTACGATGACATAGACCAACAGCGTATCATGAAAAATGTGCTCAAAGAGATCAACCTTGCAGAAACGAACTTCCCTGTAAAAAAGATACTTAATATCATATCACAACAAAAAAACAACCTGATCGAATATAATGAATTTTCTATCAATGACTCATATTATGGAAAATATCTGCAGGAAATTTATCAAGCATATCAAAAATATCTCATCAAAAATAATGGCGTTGATTTTGATGATCTACTTCTTTATACTGTAAAACTCTTTATGAATCATAAAGACGTGCTGGAACGTTATCAAGACCGATTCAAGTATGTGATGATCGACGAGTACCAGGATACTAATTTTGCACAGTACCGCTTTGCCTATTTACTTGCCAAAAAGCATAAAAATATTTGTGTGGTCGGTGATGACGACCAATCAATATATAGCTGGCGTGGTGCAGATATTGGTAACATTCTCTCCTTTGAAGATGATTATGAAAAACCACAGATCATTCGCATGACGCAGAATTACCGCTCGCCAAAACGTGTACTCTCTGCTGCAAACGAGCTTATTTCACATAATCAGTCCCGCCACAAAAAGGAACTCTGGACAGAAAAAAAGGACGGAAAAGATATTTCATTGTATAATACTAACAATGAACGCCATGAAGCGATAGTTATCTCTCAAAAAATACAAGAGCTTCGTGACACTCATGATATTTCCCCAAAAGACATTGCGATATTTTATCGAACCAATGCTCAATCACGTGTCCTTGAAACTCAATTCATCAAAGATCATATAGATTATCGGATCGTGGGAGGGGTAAACTTCTTCCAGCGTAAGGAAATCAAAGATATTATTGCGTACCTCAGACTCATCACAAATCCAAAGGATAATGAAAGTTTTTTAAGAATAGTAAATTTCCCAAAGCGAGGAATCGGCAAGACATCAATTACACATCTTTTAGATTTTGCGGTTGAAAAAAACAGCTCTCTCTTTGATGCTGTTGACTCAGTTGGTTCTTGTGAAGTAGTGTCCTCATCAGCCAAAGAGCGCCTCAAACTCTTCAAAAATATGATTAATGGTTTTATTGAAATTGCTCAGCATCGCCAAATTAATGAATTAGTAAAACAGGTTATTGATACTATCGAAATATTAGATTTTTATAAACACACTGATTCGATCGAAGGTGAGAGCAAGGCAGATAATATTCGTGAATTTGTAGCTTCGACCGATGAATTTGCTGAGAATTTTATTACTATCCATGACAAGGAGCCTTCTTTGCAAGAATACATGCAGAATCTCTCGCTTGTTTCGGACATTGATTATGCTGATACTGACAGAGACGTAGTTTCTCTTATGACAATGCATAATGCGAAAGGGCTTGAATTCCCTTATGTATTCATCGTAGGAGCGGAAGATGGATTGATCCCTCATAGAAATTCCATGGAGTCCACAGGTGATGTTGAAGAGGAAAGACGGTTATTCTATGTCGCTATGACACGAACGATCAAAGAGTTGTTCATATCTTATGCTCAATCACGCAGGTATTATGATTCTACAATGTCTTCTTTCCCCTCTCGTTTTCTTAATGATATTAATCAGAGCCATTTCCAAATGTTTGATATGACGAATTTTCATTCGAATAATGACCACTATCCTAAGAGACATATGAACAAAAAATCATTTGATCTTGGCACGCAGAATGATATTTATAAAGTAGGGCAAAAAGTCGAGCATATGAGCTTTGGCAAAGGACGAATTCTTTCGATCAGAAAAGACGGTGAGTTAATAAAGTTGACAATATCTTTCGATTCTGGCGAATTAAAAAAAATAATTTCGGATTATATTAAAGTATTATGAAAAAAATAATTATTCTACTGATGAGTTGCTTTCTTTTAAGCAGTATTTTGCATGCTGACAAATATGCGGGAGAATTCTTGAATATCGGAGTCGGTGTTAAAGCTCGAGCACTCGGAAATGCTTTTGTTGCTCTTGCTGACGACCCTACTGCAACCTATTGGAATCCAGCAGGAATTTATTATTGTAACAATCTTTCGTTCAATATTATGCATTCTGAAGAATATGCAGGAAATCTCAAATATGATGCGATCAGTGCGGTATATCCCCTCGATGATGCAAAGAAATTTGGTTTTCTTATTACTCGCACCGGCATATCTGGAATTCCACTAACAGAACTTGAAGATCCCAATGATACTATTTCTGTTCACAATCCGCCTTATGCGTACAAATATGTAAGCGATGCTGATTATACCGGCTATCTGTCGTTCAGTTCAAAATTATTTACCGATATCTCCTTTGGTATCACTACAAAACTGATTTACAGAATAATTGGAGACATAAAGGCATCGGGGATCGGTTTGGACGCTGGATTTCTCTATAAGATCAATCCAAGTATTCAGGTTGGCTTGAATATTCGTGATGCGATTGGGACATCGATCTGGTGGAAGAACGGTGAAACAGAAACAGTATCTCCAAACATTTTGGCAGGTGCAAGTACAAGATTTGTATTCCCCATAATCAATGTACCTTCACGTCTTTTATGTCAAACCGATATTTATTTTGAAAACCGTAAAGGGGCTGCTCAACTATCTGTTGGCAAAGCAAGTTTGGACTTCCACGCCGGGATGCTTTTTGATATTGCCCCATTCCTCTCAATCGCTTGTGGTATCGATAGAGAATACTTCACTGCCGGCGCTTTCATTTCCTATAAGAATTACACACTTCAGTATGCTTTTGAGGATAATCCAGACCTAGATATTATCCATAGAATTTCTATTGAAGTAGAATTCTTCCATTAAAATAATAAAAAAATTGACAACTATTTGAATAATACCAATTTAGCAAACAAAGTAGTTTTCATTAATTAAAAAATTGGAGAAAATCAAAATGTGGCATGGATTTATGATAATTTAATCTTTCTCCATGTTATAAGTAAAGAAAGGAGATATTTAATGAAAAAAATTGGATTAATACTTATTGGTTTACTTTTGCTCAGTTCTTTCTCTTTTGCATCAAGTGCTATTATTGAAAAGATAATTCCAAATTCAAACACTTTCAGCTTTTATTATTCATCAAAACGTATCGAGAAAGATGTAGGTTCAGAAAGATTCTGGCATCTTAAAACAGCTCGTTTAGAATGGATAGGTGATAATTATGATGTTGATTTGGAACTTGCCCCTCTTGCTGCTGGTAATCCCATATCTATAAGACAAGCCTGGATTAAATTCACTCCATTCAAATTTATGGACATCTCACTGGGAAAAATTACTTATCCTTTCTGTAATGTATCGAGTAAAACCATAAGCAATATCACCAATTTCCAACCCACCTTCTTTGGGGAAGACTGGATGGTAAAATTCAACGGAAAATTTGATAAACTCCACTGGTACGCATATTGGGCGGATGGTGGAATTAATGAAGGCATTAGGGCATATGATATACCCTCTACTATTGGATTTAGAGGAAAATACTCATGGGCAGGACTTGATGTTGGTGCATCTTTCAGAATCCGCGATTGGGATGACAGTGATAGAAAATATGATTGGGGTGCAGACCTTCTATATGAATTAGGAAATATTGCTAAATTCAATTGCCAAGTTTATAATCTACCTGATGATGATGATAATTCCGATTTAAACTTCTTTTTAATTACCTCATATGAAAAAGGATTTATTCTTCCATTTGCCAAGAAAACTATTCCATATTTAGGTTACTTCTCAAGAAACGGAATAGATGGTAAGGGAGCAAAAGAATCTAATATTGTAATTGGTTTAAATATGAAACCGGTTGATAATTCATTTGTTAAGTTGGAATATAATATTGACTCAGATGTTGGCTTAAAAAATTTACCTGAAGATAATCAGAATATTTCGCATGCCCTATCACTTGAAATCGGATATAGTTTTTAGATGTTAACCTTTATTCAATAAGTTTTAGGAGAAACCTATGAAAAAAATATTATTAATAACTCTCTTTCTCATGCTCGTAAGCACATTCCTCGTTGCAAATGAGATCAGTTTCTATTATTCTTCAAAACGAATCGATAAGGGTGTTGGTTCAGAAAGATTTTGGCATCTTAAAGATTTTTATTTAGAATGGGAAGGTAAGAATTTTATAACCTCACTGGACTTTTCCGGGCTTATGGAGAATAATCCCAAACTCAGTATCAATGAAGCCTGGATAAAATTCAATTTATTTACTACATATTACTCTTATTTCCAAAAAAATCAATGGTTCACAATTGATATGACCGTTGGGGATATGTATTATCCATTCGGGAATGTTTCGAGCAGATCTTCTGAAAATATCAGTATTTTTCACCCGCAAACCTTTGGTTCTAATTGGATGGTTAATTTTACCGGTGAACTCTGTTCAAAGTACACTTTCAAGGCATATTGGGCAGATGGTGGAACTAATGAAGGAATTGGTGGAACTGATTCACCCTCGACAATCGGATTTAGAGGAAAATACTCATGGGCAGGACTTGATGCAGGCGCATCTTTCAGAATCCGCGATTGGAATGACGATGATAGGTTATATGATTTTGGTGTAGATATAATTTATTCTATTAAAGATATTGTAAAATTAGATTTTCAAGCCTATAATCTTGATGATGGAGATAATAATACTGATGATATTGATTTCTGGTTTATTGTAAAACATGTTCAAGGTTTCCAAATCCCTATTATACAAACAATCAAACCTTATTTTGGTTTTTTCACAAAGCCTGTAAAAAACAGGCATGAGTATAATATTATATATGGTATTAATATTATACCAACAAAAAATACATTTGTAAAATTAGAATACAATTATGACTCAGAAGTTAATGAAAAAGGAATATTGAGTATAGATAATCAGAATATTACAAATGCTTTAAGCCTTGAAGTCGGATTCTTGTTTTAAAATAAAACCCATTTATGTTTTTACCCCGCCTTTGAGCGGGGTTTTTTATTGACCACTTATAAATCATCTTGAGATTTTGGAAAAAGTTTTTTGGAGGAAGCATGCCTGATTTCCGTATTCTGGCAATCAATCCCGGCTCTACATCAACAAAAATTGCAATTTTTGATAATGATAAAGAGGTCTTTAAAAAAACACTCAATCACAAACCAGAAGAACTCAATCCCTTCGAAGAGTTGATCGATCAGTTCGAATTCAGAAAAAATATCGTTGAAGAAGCTTTAGAAGAAAATGATATCCAACTAAATTCGATTGATGCAATTGTAAGTCGTGGAGGTCTTTTACGACCAGTTCCAAGCGGAGTCTTTATGATTAATCAAAAGATGCTTGCCGATCTGAAAGATCCATCAATCTGGGGAAGAGCTCATGCTTCAAACATTGGTGCTTTTATCGCCAAATCAATCGCTGATGAACTTCACATTCCATGCTTTGTTGCCGATCCTGTAACAGTTGATGAGATGGAGAATATTGCTCGAATTTCCGGCGTTCCAGGAATAGTCAGGCAGAGTCTTTTTCATGCCCTCAATATAAGAGCGATTGCTCGCAAAACTGCAAAAAAACTATATAAAACTCTCAATGAATGCAATTTGGTCGCAGCTCACATGGGTGGTGGTGTAAGTGTTGCAGCTATAAAGCAGGGAAAGGTTGTAGATGTGAATAATGCCCTTCTTGGAATGGGACCCTTTTCTCCCCAGCGAGCTGGCGCACTTCCTCTTAGTGGAGTAATTGATATGTGTTTTTCTGGCAAGTACACAAAAGCAGACGTCGAAAAAATACTCACTAAAACAAGCGGTTTGATTGGTTATCTTGGTACAGATAATGATATTGAAATTGAAAAAGAAGTTGAAGAAGGTAATGAAAAATATCGTCAGATCCTCGAAGCAATGGCATATCAAATCTCGAAAGAAATCGGTGCGTACGCAACAGTGCTCAAAGGAAAAGTTGATGCAATATTTCTTACCGGCGGATTGGCTTATGATAAATTTCTTACTGGCTGGATCAGAAAAAGAATCGCTTTTATCGCACCCGTCTACATGTTCCCGGGTGAAGGTGAAATGGAAGCATTAGCTGAAGCCGGACTGCGTGTGCTCAAGGGATATGAAAATCCAAAGGAATATTAATCAGTAATATGAAACTCAGCGGTTTCTCTTTTGTTCGTAACGGAATAAAACTCTATTATCCTGTTGTTGAAACGATAAAATCTATTCTGCCACTTGTTGACGAATTTGTCATTGCTGTGGGCAAAGGTGACGAGGATGATACATCCCGAAAAAAAATCGAAGAAATAAACTCTCCGAAGATTCGGATAATTGATACTGTCTGGGAAGAGCGTTATTTTAAGAAGGGCATAATAAATGCGATGCAGACGAATGTTGCCAAAATGGAATGCACAGGAGACTGGCTTTTTTATGTGCAGGCAGATGAAGTAGTTCATGAAAAATATCTGGATACGATACAGCAGCGTTGTGAAGAATTGCTGCCCAATGAAGAAGTTGATGGTCTGCTGTTTAATTACAAGCATTTCTGGGGTGATTATAATCACTATCAGGGAGGTCACGGCTGGTATCCGCATGAAATACGAATAATCCGCAACAAGCCAGATATCTGGTCATGGCAGAGCGCGCAATCTTTCCGGCGTTATGATCATTATGATAATCCTCGCCAGCCAGAAGGCACCCGTAAGATCCGTGTTGCAAAAGTTGCTGCTGAGATCTATCATTATGGCTGGGTGAGACCGCCCTATTTGATGCGCAATAAGAGTTTAGCTCTTGATAGCGTGCACTGGGGCAAAAAAAAAGCAGAAGAATATTATAAAAATATCCCAACGGAATTTGATTATGGTCCAATGGATAGACTGGCAGTTTTTGAAGATACGCATCCGGCTGTGATGCAGGATATGATATCCAGATTTGACTGGACAGACAAGCTACAGAAAAGCGGAAAACCCAATCCTTATCGGGAACTACATAAGCATGAGCGCTTGAAGACGCGCCTTCATAGCTGGATTGAAAAGTATCTTCTGGGTGGGCGGACTTTGGGTGGATTTCATAATTATCGTCTGCTGAGGAAAATTTGATGATTACCGAACCAACAACTAAATCCATCAGTGTTGTTATCATTGCTAAAAATGAAGCAGACAACATGGAGAGAGTACTCAAATCAGTAATATGGGCGGATGAGATTCTGGTGGCAGATAGCGGTTCTACAGACGCCACGGCACGGATCGCGGAGGATTTAGGAGCGCACGTATTACATCTTGATTGGGAAGGTTTTGGCAGGACTAAGCATAAAGCGGTCATGGCAGCAAAATATGACTGGATTTTGTCGATTGATGCCGATGAAGAGGTTTCAGAAGAATTGAAGAATAAAATAATGGAACTCAAGCCGGCATTGAAAGAACAGAATGCCTATAAAATTAAGCGAATATCCTGGTATTTAAACCGGAAAATCCGCTGGTGCGGATGGCAGAATGATTTTCCGCTACGCTTATTTAATCGCAGGACCGCAGGTTTTAATGATAAAGTCGTTCATGAAAGCGTGAAAACCAAAGCAAAGATTAGCTTGATTACCGAGCCGATATATCATTATACATATCCCACCCTTTCGGATCATCTGAGAAAGATCAATTTTTACACCACCCTGAACGTGGAGGAGAAGTATCGCAAAGGAAGGAAATATACCTTAACTGGCGCAATATTACAGGGAATGTGGAAATTCATTGCGATGTATTTTCTAAAGCAGGGATTCCAGGATGGAAAAACTGGATTTCTTCTTTGCAGAAATTCGGCAATCGGGCAGTATCTGAAATATCTTAAATTATGGGAAAAACGGCAGCATGATCGGACACCTTGATTTGGAGAAAGGATTTGGTCGGGGACAGCAGCAAGTACTCTATCTGGTCAATAAATCTCAATCAAGTAACATTAACAATATCGAAGTATCCCAAATAATGAATACATTCAAAACGCTATACTCAAATCTTTATGAATGAAATTAGAGTGCTCCATATTGATACTGCTAAAACCTGGAGAGGTGGTCAGAACCAGGTTTTTCTTTTGCAGAAGGGGTTAGAACAATCAAATATCTTTTCATTAATTATATGCCAACCAAATTCAGAGTTACAGAAACGATGTAGAAGAGAAAAGTTGCA